>JBIIZX010000078.1:0-9732 GCA_044346055.1 Burkholderiaceae bacterium
CAAGCTTCTATTCAGCTCGCTACGACGCGCTGTTTGCACACCGCACCGGACCGTGGGCGGGCCATGTGTACGTGGGCGGCCAGCGCGACACCAGCGGTGTGTATCCGTTGGCACTTGGCGGATTCTTGCGCTTGAGCGGCGCGCCGCCGAGCTCAATCTTGGGCAGCGAAGTTGTGTTCGGGCGTGCCGTTCTTGCGCGCGAAGTTGGCAGTCTGCCCTCGACGCTAGGTGTCGCTCTGAGAGCCGGGGGCTCGATCGAAGCCGGACGGACGAGTTTTCAGAACTTTGGCGTTGCCGGCGGCAAGACCCGTTATGGAAGCAGCCTCTTCATTGTTGGTGACACACGCCTGGGCCCGGTTTATCTTGCCGTTGGCAACACGCCCGGCATAGGAACGGCGATTTACTTGTTTCTCGGGTCCGTGCTGCTGCCGAGCGGCCTGCTTCGCTAAATTGTGGGCGCGGCTGGGCGCGACCTGACTCGCTCTGCTCGCCTTGGGCGCCGCAGTGCCGTGAAGGCGCGCAACTCGAACGACCGCAAGCCAACGATCAAGGTGTAACCCGTGCAGTCGCCACTTGCTTGAGACTGATCCTCGCGTTGCCGCTGCGCGAACAGCGACGCCTGTTGACCAGCACGCTGCGCGATTTCGTCGGCGCCAACCGGCGTGAGCTGCCCGTGCACCGTGACCAGCACCTCGCCGCGCTCGTCGAATGAGGCATTGAAGTACTCATCGAGCACCTGCTTGCGCAGGAACTCCATGATCGGCCCCTGGCGCCTCCAATGAAAACTGCGGCCGACCACGAGGCGGTAACGGTTAGCCGGACGCAGTTCGATCAGCCCGAGCCGATCCAGGCGTGCCAAGGAAGCAACGACTTCGACCGGCTCAACTTCATAAACCTCCAGAATCTGCTCGTAGCGCCACTGCGACAAGCAGCAGATCGCCACCAGCAGCAGCTTGCGATCAGCGACCAGTGCCCGCTCCTGCTCGAGCGTCAACTGCGTGAGCTCCTCTTCCGGTTGGCTGGCGCGGACGAGCAGATCGTCGAATGACAGGCCGGCAGCCAAGCACTTCTGTGCGAGGCGCGACAAGGTCATATCCTGCTCGCTGAACATGCGCTTCACGCTGGACTCGCTGAGCCCCACCCGCTGCGCCAGCGCGCGGTAAGTCAAGCCCTGCGACTTCAACTCCGCACGCAGCACGTCGAAAACGCGTGCAACAGAACTCATCGATCACGCCTCCACATCGTTGTCCTTGCACCGGCAGACTCGACGGCAGCTTGGCTTTCAGTCCGTCGCCACAAGAATCTGGCTGGCAGATCGTACTGCCCGGCAGTCTCACCGGGGCCGCGCCACGGTACTTCCCAAGTCCTTCTTGCGCGACGCACGAGGCTCAAGACAATTGCACCCGGCGCCGCCCATTCGATAGGTGGCAGGACCAGCCCAATTTCACCACCACTCAACCGAACCTCTTGTGGACGCTCAAATGCAAAAAAAACTTTCCCCCTCGTCTGTCGCCAGCGCGCTGCTTACGGCGACGGCTCTGGCCTTGTCGCTGCCTGCCAACGCCCAGGACGAGCCTGCGCGCGACAGCGGTCTTTATCTCGGCCTTGGCTTGGGGGCCGGAAGGTACTCGTTGAACACCGGAGACATCAAGACCAGTGACGTCGGACGCATTCTTGGAGTAACCGGCGGCAAGACCAGTGATGCCGGTGGCAACTCGGTCGCATCGAAGCTGTTCCTCGGATACAACGTCAATCGCAACTTCGGCGTGGAAGCAATTAGCGCCGGGATGGACGTTCTCGAAATCGAGTACCGCAATACGAGCGGCGCACAGTTGGCAAAGTCAAAGTTTTCGGCCGGTGCATTGGCGCTTGCCGGCGTGGGTAGGTACGAGTTCGACAACGGCTTTGTCGCGATGGCCAAGGCCGGCATCGCCAGAACCGAGGCCGAACTCGATTACGCGGTCGCACGACCGAACGGAACCTTGGTCACCGGGGATCCAACGGCGAGCAAAACCAACTTTTACTGGGGCGCCAGCGCCGGCTACAAGTTCAACTCGCGCTGGGTTGCGACGCTCGACTACGACGACTTCGGCAAGGTGGGCGACGCGAACTCGACCGGACGCGCCTCGATGCGGACGGTAATGGTCAGCGGCCAATATCGGTTCTGATCACGGAATGTGCGTTATCGCCGCCCTGCAGTAACGATCCCATCACCCGACTCACAAGATATGAGGTCTGAAAATGAATATCCGTCTCAAACCTGCTCTGAGCTGGCTACTCGCTTCGATTGCAGCGAGCCTGCTCGTCGCGTGCGGCGGCGGCTCGTCGAGCCCTTCAGCGCCGCCCCCGCCACCGTCGCCGCCGTCGCCGTCGACCGGTACCTTGCTCAAGACCGACGAACTCGGAACCTTGGCCGCCGAGCAACTGAGGGGGTTGCTCCTGCAGGTTCCTGAGATCGCACAGCTTCCTTCGGTGGAGCGCGATGGGGTCGCCGCGGAACTACAGAACAGCGTTCGCGTCCTGGTGTTCGAATACTCGACCACCGGTCCAAAGGGTGAGTCCCGCAAGGCCAGCGCGCTCGCAATGCTTCCGGCGAGGCCGTCAGCGGCGGTGGCGACCGTGGCCTATCTGCACGGCACGAGCACGAAGCGCGGCGACGTTCCGAGCAACCCCGCGTACGACGAGAACGCACTGCCGGCGCTGCTGTTTGCCGCCCGCGGTCGCTTGGTCATCGCGCCCGACTACCAGGGACTCGGCAAATCGGACCCGTACTTGCATCGCGACAGCCTGGCAGCGGCGGGGCGCGATGCGCTGGTCGCGGCTACAGAGCTGGCGCGCCAGGCCGCCCTGGCGCTCAATGGCGACCTGTTCGTGATCGGCTACTCCGAGGGCGGCTTTGCTGCCGCCGCACTGCAACGGCAGCTCGGGCAGACACCGCTGCGTTCACTGACGCTGCGCAGTGCGCTGTCGATTGCCGGCCCGCTCGACCTGCCTGCGTCCGTACAAGCAGCGCTTGGCAGCGACCCCGCAAGCGGCCGGGAGTCCGGACGTTCGGTCTATACGGCCTTCACCGTCTGGGCCTACCAGCGCATCTACGGCGATCTGTACACGCAGGCGGCCGAGGTCTTCAACCCACCCTACGTTGGGCAACTCGACGCGCTGTTCGATGGCACCCGCGGCGCCGACGCGATCGGCGCGGCGTTGCCGGCCAGTCCGCGCGAGCTGCTGACGCCGGCTGCGCTCGCCGCCACGCTCAACGGCAGCAACCGCATTGCCGCGCGCATCCGCGAAAACGACGTCATCGACGTCAATCCGGCCACGCCCTTGATCTCGTGCCATGGGACCGCCGACGACACTGTGCCGTACCAGGTGACCGTTTCCGCGCGCAACCGCATGGCGGGCCGCGGCTTCGCGCTTACTGTGATCGAACTAGCCGGCAAGACCCACGACAGCGGCTACACCCCCTGCATGCTGGAAGCGGTAAAGCGGTTCCGCTAGCGCACCGCAGCAGGTTTTCTTGAGCGCGCCGATCGGCCCGCGGCCTTGCCCTGCCCGGTACAGACATTTCGCCGCTCAATGCGTCAGCCGCCGCCACGCCCACATTGCACCCGAAGAAAGGACAACTCATCGTGTTCACCAAGAGTTCGCTTGTGTTGCTCATGACGTTCCTTGTCGCCCTGAGCGCCGGCTGCGCCACTGAGACGCCGGGCCGGCCTCCGGCCGAGGCCAGTGTCCTGTCCACCGACGAGCTACGCAGCCTGATCGAGCGCGCGGCGGCCTCGCGCCGCGTGTTCGACGACAGCTACAACGGCGGTCTGACCTACGCCTTTTTTGTCGACGAACGCTTGTCGGTGACCAGTCGCTTTGTCACCGGAAAGGTCGTTCCTGGCAAGTGGCGGATCGACGCCCCGGGCGCACGACTGTGTACGCGCATCGAAGAAGACGCCGAAACTTGCGGCCGCGTCTACCGGCTGTCCGCCACGCGGGAGCGGTACTACTTCGACTTCGAGGGACGCACGCAACGGGCCAATACCTTCGAAGTGCGCTGAAGATTCTCCCTGCCGGCGGTGCATGCTTCGACGCACGTTGAAACCTGATGATCGACAGGCTCGGTGCCATCAAGGCAATTACAGCGAAGGCACCGCACCACGGTGCCGGCGCAAGCCGACTTCAGCCGCGATGTTTGCGATGGTGCCGAAGCCATGCTGCGCAGTGCCCTGAACTTTGCGCGGACCGGAAACTGCCCACCGGCCGCTGCACTCCCTGAGGCGACAAGCGGCAAGGAGGGCTGAGCGCTCGTACCGAAGCGAACGTTGGACCCGGCACGGGCCAGTTTGAACGTTGGAGAGCTCATACGCGGCCCGCTCTTCCAGTAGCGCAAGCCTCCGAAGGCGAGCCAGGCATCAATCGCCAAATCGCCCGCGCTCACTCTTGGGGCCGAGAGCCAAAACAGTGCAGCAACGCCAGTCCCGCCAGACGTGCGACCGCTGTCTCGCCGCTCGGCGTTGCGAAATCACGCCAAAGCGTCCCCAACCAAGGCCTGAATCGTTCCGTCGCCCGTCTGCGCCGGCGCGAGCCACGCCGCAACATGCGGCAGCTCATGGCTGAAGAAGTAGCGCGCGGCGGCATCGACGCCAGCGTGCACGGGCGCATTGCTGCGCTCGGCCTGCACCAGCAGGTCGAGCCAGATCCACGCCAATACCGTGTGGCCGAAGGCCTGCAGGTAGTGGGTCGCATGCGCCAGTGCCGCCTCGGGCTCGCCCTGCTTCCACAGGCTCTGCGCCACTTCGTTCAACAAGTGCCCGGCATTGGCCAGGGCCGGCACCAACTGGCGCGTGGACGCGCTGGGCGACTGCAAGGCACGGCCGACTGTGGCCTGCACTTCGGACCACAGCCGCTTGAACAGCGCGCCGTTGTCCTGCACCACCTTGCGTCCGAGCAGGTCGAGCGCCTGGATCCCGTGCGTGCCCTCGTGGATCATGTTCAGGCGGTTATCACGCCAGTGCTGCTCCACCGGGTACTCGCGCGTGTAGCCATAGCCACCCAGCACCTGGATGGAGAGGCTGTTGGCCTCGAGGCACCACTGCGAGGGCCAGCTTTTGGCGATGGGGGTGAGGATGTCGAGCAGTTGCTGCGCACGCTCGCGCACCGCAGCGTCGTCGGCAGTCTTCAGGTCATCCACCAGCCGCGCGCAATACAGGTTGAGCGCCAGCGCGCCTTCGGCATACGCCTTTTGCGCCAGCAACATGCGCTTGACGTCGGCGTGGCGAATGATCGGCACCTGCGGCTGCCGCGCATCCTTGCCACCAGCACCCACCGGACGCCCCTGCGGACGCTCCTTGGCGTACTGCAACGCATACCGATAGCCGGCATAGCCCAGCATCGCAGCGCCCAGGCCGACGCCGATCCGCGCCTCGTTCATCATGAAGAACATGATCGCCAGGCCTTGCCCTGCCGCGCCGATGCGATAGCCAATGGCACCTGCACGGCCCTCCGGCGTGAACTTGCCTTCGCCGAAGTTGAGCAGCGCATTGACCGTGCCGCGATAGCCAAGCTTGTGATTGAGCCCGGCAAGGGCAACATCATTGCGCTCCCCCAGGCTTGCGTCCTCATTCACGACCATGCGCGGCACGATGAAGATCGAGATGCCCTTTGTCCCGGCCGGCAGGCTGCCATCGTCGTTGGGGATCTTGGCAAGCACAAGGTGGACGATGTTCTCGCCCAGCTCATGCTCGCCGCCGGAGATCCACATCTTGCTGCCCGTGAGCCGGTAGCGCGGCCCGAATGCAGAATCGGCCTCGAACACGGCGCGCGTGGCGATGTCCGACAGCGACGAGCCCGCCTGCGGCTCCGACAGGCACATGGTGCCGAAAAAGCGCCCTTCGATCTGCGGACGCGCAAAGGCATCGACCTGCGCCTTTGAGCCATGCGCGGCAATCAGATTCGCATTGCCGGTGGACAGAAACGGGTAGCCGGCCAGCGCAATGCTCGCGCAGGTGAAGTGCGCGAAGCATGCCTTCTCGATCACCTGCGGCAATTGCAGCCCGCCAAGCTCCGCGTTTGCCGCCATGCCGGAAAAGCCGCCGGCGACGAAGGCGTCCAGCGCGCGCTTGATCTCGGGGATGAGGATCACGCGCTCACCGTCAAAGGCGGGCTCATTCAGATCCGCCTTGCGATTGACGGGCGCAAACTCCTTGAGCGCCAGTGCATTGGCCGCATCGAGCATTGCGTCAAAGCTCTCGCGCGAGTGCTCGGCGTAGCGCGGGCGCGCTGTCAGCGCGCCGGCCTGCAGCCAGTCATAGAGCAGGAAGCCGAGCAGGCGGCGGTCGATGAGATCGCTCACCCGCGCCTCACTTGCTCGACGATTTTTCGGCCTGGCGCACCAGCCACGGCGCCGGCTCCCAGAACTGTTGATCGGCCTGCGGATTGCGCGCAAAGCCGCGCATGGCCTCGATCACCTTTGGCAGGCCCACGATCTTGTCTGCATAGAACATCGGGCCGCCCTTGGCGGCGGGAAAGCCGTAGCCGGTCAGGTAGACGACGTCGATGTCGCTCGAGCGCAGCGCGATGCCTTCTTCCAGGATCTTGGCGCCTTCATTGACCAGCGCAAAGATGCAGCGCTGTACGATCTCGTCGTCGGAGATTGCGCGCGGCGTGATGCCGATGGACTTGCGGTGCGTTTCAATCAGCGAGTCGATCTCGGCATCCGGGCGCGGCGTGCGATCGCCCGGTTCATAGCGGTACCAGCCTTTGGCGCTCTTTTGCCCGAGGCGGCCGAGCTCGACCACCTTGTCGGCGATCCTCGAATAGCTGATGTGGGGCTTTTCAACATAGCGGCGCTGGCGGATGGCATAGCCGATGTCCATGCCCGCCATGTCGTACATGGTGAACGGGCCCATGGCCATGCCGTACTGCGTCAGCGCGGCATCGATCTGCTGTGGGCTGGCACCTTCGTCCACCAGGAACAGCGACTGGCGCACGTACTGCTCAAGCATCCGGTTGCCGATGAAGCCATCGCACACGCCCGAGACGACCGCCACTTTGCGGATCTTGCGCGCCAACTGCATCACGGTGGCAAGCACGTCCTTGCCGGTCTTGGCGCCGCGCACGACCTCGAGCAGGCGCATGACGTTGGCGGGACTGAAGAAGTGCAGGCCGATCACGTCCTGCGGGCGGCGCGTGGCCGCGGCAATCCGGTCGACGTCCAAGGTCGAGGTGTTGGTGGCTAGGATCGCGCCCGGCTTCATCACCGCATCGAGCGCCTTGAAGACCGACTGCTTGACGGCCATGTCCTCGAACACGGCCTCGATCACGAGGTCGCAGTCGGCAAGGTCCTGCATGTTTGACGTCGGCGCCAGCAGCGCCATGCGCTCTTCGACCTGCTCGTGCGTCATGCGGCCCTTGCGGGCGGTGGCTTCCCAGTTGCCACGACACGCTGCCATGCCGCGTTCCAGCGCCTCGGGCTTGCTTTCGAGCACGCGCACGGCGATACCGGCATTGGCAAAGCTCATCGCGATGCCGCCACCCATGGTGCCAAAGCCGATGACGGCCAGGCTGCGCACCGGCCGCGTGGGCGTGCCCTCCGGCACGTCCGGGATCTTGGCCGCGGTGCGCTCAGAGAAGAAAGTGTGCCGCAAGGCCTTGCTCTCGTCCGACTGCACGCGCTCGATGAAGGTCTTGCGTTCGAATGCAAGGCCGTCATCAAACGGCAGGCGGGCGGCAGCCTCCACGGCGTCCACGCAGGCCAGTGGCGCTTGCAGTCCGCGTGCCGACTTGCGCAAGCTCGTACGCGCGGCATCGAACAACGCCCCCATGTCACCGGTGAGCGTGACCACGCGCTCGCGCAGCTTGGGCCGCTGGCCGCGCACCGCGATCTCCTCGCAGAAGGCGAGCACATCGTCAAAGTGGTCGCTGGCGACGATGCGCTCGATCAGTCCGTGCGCGAGAGCAGTGTCGGCGTCGATCGTGTCGCCACTGGTGATCATGCGCAGCGCCAGCTCCGCGCCCACCGCGCGCGGCAGCCGTTGCGTGCCGCCGGCGCCGGGAATCAGCCCGATCTTCACCTCCGGCAAGGCCATCTGCGCTTCGCGTGTGGCAACGCGATAGTGGCATCCCAGCGATACCTCCAGCCCGCCGCCCATGCACACGCCGTTGATCGCGGCGACTACCGGCTTCGGCGCCGACTCGAACGCACCGATCACCTGCATCAGACTGGGCTCGGCCAGCATGGCCGACGTGTTGAATTCGCGAATGTCGGCGCCGGCGGAGAACGTCTTGCCGGTACCCGTGAGCACGATCGCCTTGACCTGCGCGTCATCCAGCGCGCGCTCCAGGTGACTGACCAGGCCCAGGCGAACAGCGTGGGACATGCCGTTGACGGGCGGATTGTCGACCTGGATCACGGCCGTGCCGCGCCGGACTTCGTACCAGACTGTCAAACTTTTCTCCCGGGGTGAAAGGCGAAACGTGAGAGGTGAAAGGCGAGATAACCTCACCCGCCTTTAGCGTTTCACATTTCACGTTTCACGTTTCGCGTTTCACGACTGCCTTGACGGCTTCACCGCGGTTAGACCTCGAGCCACTCCTGGCGAATCAACTTGTTTGCCCGCAGATCAGCAGGCGCGCCCTCGAAGACCATGTGGCCATGGCCCATCACGTACACGCGCTGCGAGATCTCCATGGCGATGGTGAGCTTCTGCTCGATCAGCAGGATCGACACGCCCTGCTCCTTGAGCGTGTGCAGGAACTGTCCGACCAGCTCGACGATCTTGGGCGCCAGCCCTTCGGTTGGCTCGTCGATGATCACCAGCTGCGGATCGCCCATCATCGTACGCGCGAGCGTGAGCATCTGCTGCTCACCGCCTGACAGGACGCCGGCCTGCGTGTCGGCTCGTTCGCGCAATCGTGGAAACAGGCGATACATGTCGTCGAACGACCAGCGGCCGGGCTTGCTCCCCTTCAGCCCCAGCAGCAGGTTCTCGGCGACCGTGAGCTGGCCGAAGACATCGCGATTTTCCGGCACGTAGCCGATGCCCTCATGCGCAATCTCGTAGGTCTTGCGGCCCATGAGCTCGCGTCCCCTGAACGTCACGCTGCCGGTGGCATCGACCAGGCCCATGATCGCCTTGGCGGTGGTCGAGCGGCCCACGCCGTTGCGCCCGAGCAGACTCACGATCTCGCCGTCGCCCACGCGCAGGTCCACGCCATGCAGCACATGGCTCTTGCCGTAGTAGGCCTGCAGGTTCTGGACTTCAAGCATCGAGGCAGTGGCAAGCGCTGTTGATTACACGAAGAGCACGAAGCTGAGGACTGCTTGGACGCGAGCCATTGCGCGTGCACCCGGGCATTGCGCCGGCCCTCGCCCCACCGCTCTGGTCCATGACTGGAGCGGACGACTTGGAGTTTCTTCGTGCTCTTCGTGCACTTCGTGTGAAAAACCCGAGCATCACACCGCCTCCGCCGTCGTTCCAAGGTAGGCCTCGCGCACGCGCGGGTCGCCGCGGATCTCGTCTGCCGGCCCGCTGGCAATCACCTCGCCATAGACCACGACCGAAATGCGGTCGGCCAGCCCGAACACCACGCTCATGTCGTGTTCGACCATGACGAGCGTCTTGCCTGCGGTCACATCGCGCACCAGCGCCACGGCACTGGCGGTCTCCGAGCGGCTCATGCCGGCGGTGGGCTCATCCAGCAGGATCACATCGGCGCCCCCGGCGCTCGTGATGCCGATCT
>JBIIZX010000492.1:0-2873 GCA_044346055.1 Burkholderiaceae bacterium
CAGTCGGCCAGCAGTTCGGCCACCGCAATCGGATGCGTGATGTAGGGCTCGCCGCTCTTGCGGAACTGCCCCAGGTGCGCGGCATCGGAGACCTTGAAGGCCTCCTTGACGCGCGCGATGTCCGCTGAGGAGAGGTACTTTTTGAGGTGGTCGGTCAGCTGGCCAAAGCTGACGACCGCGGGCTGGGGAGGGCTGCCGGGCTCGCTGCGCCAGAAGCGCAGCGCTTGTGCGGCGCGCCGCGCGAGGGTGCTCGGTGAGTAGGCAGAGCCGGGAAGGTCTTGTGCGTCGACTGGATTACCGGTGGCCATGCCGTATCACCTCTGGCCGCCCTTGCAGCGGCAGGACTGGGTGAGTGGCCGGCGACGGGACATGATCGATCACGACATGGTTGATCAGGGCAGCGTCGATCAGGGCAGCGTGATCACGATCTCGCGATGACAGCAGAGCCGATCAGGTGGGAACTTTGCGCAGCATCTCGATGCCCACCTTTTCGGCGGCGATTTCGCGCAGGGCGGCCACCGGCGGCTTGTCCTTGGTGTCAATCTTCGGCGCGTGGCCCTGGGCCAGTTGGCGCGCGCGATAGGCGGCGGCCAGCGTGAGCTGAAAGCGATTTGGTATGTGCTTCAGGCAGTCTTCAACTGTAATGCGGGCCATGGACTTGCTCCAGATCTAGGGATTGGCTTCATTCTACAGGCCGCGGTCGGGTGCCGGGCCGGTTCCGACCCTTCTTGCCCATTTGCGTTGGCCTGATTGCGTTGGCCTGATTAGGGCCCCAATGAGGGGGCCCGATCAGAGCGGGATGCCGAGATCGGCAAACAGATCGTGGTTGCGCCCGGCCTGCGAGGCGTAGCGCAGGCGGGTGGCCGTCACCACTGCGGTCATCTGCGCCAGCGCCAGGTCAAAGTCCTCGTTGATGATGACGTAGTCCATCTCTGGCGCGTGCGCGATCTCGCTGCCAGCCGCGAGCAAACGGCGCTGGATCACGGCCGGCGCGTCCTGGCCTCGCTTGTGCAGCCGCTGCGCCAGCGCATCAATGGACGGAGGCAGGATGAACACTCCCACCGCATGCGCAAACGCCACCTTCACCTGGCGCGCCCCCTGCCAGTCGATTTCCAGCAGCACATCGCGCCCGGCGGCCAGGCGCTGCTCGATCCAAACGCGCGAAGTCGCGTAGAAGTTGCCGTGCACCTCCGCGCTTTCCAGGAACTCGCCGCGCGCGCGCCGCGCCTTGAAGTCCTCTACCGTCACGAAGTGGTACTCGCGCCCGTCCTGCTCTCCGGGGCGCGGCGGCCGCGTTGTGTAGGACACCGACAGCTCCAGCCCGCCGTCGCGCGCGAGCAGCGCATTGACCAGGGTCGACTTGCCTGCGCCCGAGGGGGCGACCACGAGAAAGATATTGCCGGGATGGCCAGGCTGGGCGGGCGGCTGCATTCGCTTCCTTGTTCGTGCCTCGTTGTCGCGCCTTGTTTTGGAGCCTTGACTTCGACCCTGCGCCTTATTCGAGATTCTGGATCTGTTCGCGCATCTGCTCGATCAGGATCTTCAGTTCGACGGCGGCCTGGGTCAAGTCGACCACCGTGGCCTTCGAGCCCAGCGTATTGGCCTCGCGGTTCAGCTCCTGCATCAGGAAGTCCAGCCGCCGGCCGACCGCACCGCCGGCCCCCAGCACGCGCCGCACTTCGGTGGTGTGGGTGTTGAGCCGGTTGATCTCTTCATCGACATCGATGCGCAGGCCATAGAGCGTCACCTCCTGGCGCACGCGCTCGCCGATCTCCTCGCGGCTGACGGTGCTACCGGCCAGCGCATTGCCCAGTGCCTGGTTCATGCGCTCAGTGAGCTTGCGCTCGATGCCGGCGATGATCTCCGGCACGCGCGGCTGCACCTTGGCGGCAATCGCCTCGATTGCATCGCAGCGCTCCAGCAAGCCATTGCGCAGCGCCTCGCCCTCGCGTTGGCGGCTCGCCTGCAGGGCCTCCAGCGACTGCTCGAGTGCGGCCTGCACGGCCGCGCGCAGGGCATCGTTGTCCAGTTCCTGCCCGTCGAGCACGCCGGGCCAGCCGAGCACATCGACCACACGCAGGGGCGCGGTGCCGGGCAGGGCCGCCTGGACCTGGCCGCTCAGCTGTGCGAGTTGATCGACGATGGCCTGGTTCAGGCGGGGGACCTGCGAACCGGCCTGCCGCTGCATGTTGACCCGGCATTCGACCTTGCCGCGCTGCAGCCTTGCGCCGATGGCCTCGCGCAGCAGTCCCTCGAACTGGCGCAGGTCATCGGGCACCCGCAGCGCCAGATCGAGGAAGCGCGAGTTCACGGAGCGCAATTCGATGCTCAAGGCACCCGTTGGCAGCGCTTGGCTGGCCGTGGCGTAGCCGGTCATGCTGGCAACAGCAGCGGCAGATCGTTGGGGTCGGTTCACAAGGACTCGCGGAAAGAGGGCGAAAGCCGTGGGTCAGGCAGCCGCGGCGCAATCGAGGGAAATCATGCCGGCCAGGCGGGCTTCAGCGAATTTGAGCGGTAGTTGGGGGGCTTGAGGGCCTCAAATGTGCTGCAGAACAACCGTGAAGGGGGTTTTTCCGCGTTCAGAAACGACGGGAAACGAGACTTGATTCGTTAGAATCATTTCGCTTTGCCGTCAATGGCCCCGTCAATGGCCCGTCAGAGACGAGGCAGTGACGACTTTGCGTTCGGCGATTGTTGTTTTCTGATCCAATCTTGCCGGACCTGCTTCTGTCAGCCTGACCAGCCGGCCTCGCCCAGCGCGCTTCCAAACCCCGCAACCACCGCGACAACCTGAACGCACCTGGATGCCTGCGCAAAACAACTCATCGCTGCCCGAAGGCCTGGAGGTCGGCGGATACAGGATAGTAAAGAAG
>JBIIZX010000493.1:0-2869 GCA_044346055.1 Burkholderiaceae bacterium
TGCTTGTTCCTACACTTGTGTTCTTGGCCTGCGCGCTGGCCTCTCGCGTGATTGCAGAGAAAGTTTCTGCAGCAACACAGCCGCAGGCCGGACAACGACAGCGCAAGCCGCTGCCACCATCACCAGACAGGAGTGAACCATGGTCAAGAAACTCAAGGCGATCGCCAATGGCAAGAGCACCAACGACACGCAACTCGCCGCCGCAGTGAAAGACTCCGCCCAACAGATCTGGCTGGCCGGCCTCGGCGCGTTCTCCAAGGCGCAGGAAGAAGGCGGGAAGGTCTACAAGGCGCTGATCAAGGAAGGCAATTCGCTGCAAAAGCGCACCATGCAGATGACCGAGGACCGCGTGACTGAAGTGACCAGCAAGATGACAAAGATCGCGGGCGGGCTGCAGAAGCAGGCCAACGGCACCTGGGACAAGCTCGAAACCGTGTTCGAGCAGCGCGTCGAGCGCGCCCTGACCAGCCTTGGCGTGCCCACCAACAAGGAAATCGCCGACCTGACCCGCCGCGTTGAGCAGTTGACCGCCAGCGTGCAGAAGCTCTCGGGTACCCGCGCCGTGAAAAAAGCGCCGCTGGCGCGCAAGCGCGTCACCAAGGCTTCCTCACGCGCCTCGGCCTGAGCGCGCGTCGGCTTGAGCACGCGCCGTCCCTTCGCCTTGCACGGACCGCTTGCCGCTGGTGACAGCGGCAAGCAGCATCACTTGAGGGCGGCGGCGCCGCATCTGGTGTCCTTGCCCACTGCGCCAACGCGAACACCGCGCTTGGCGCAACACTTGGTGCAACACTTGCCTTGAAGCAGGCATGACCATTCGCACTGCGACCCGGCGCCGCGGCACTTCGGCGCCCACTTCAGCGCCCCCCGCGCGCCCGATGTCCAAGCGCCCTGCAACCAAGCGACCCGCAAAAAAAGCTTCCGCAGCCAGACGCGCCGGCACTGTCGGCACGCCTGTTGAACGCACGTCCCAAGCCCGTCCTCGCATTGGCCTGGCGCTGGCCGGCGGCGGCCCGCTGGGCGCCATCTACGAGATTGGCGCGCTGGCAGCTCTGAGCGAATCACTGCGCGGCATCGACCTGAACGATGCCGACGTCTACGTCGGCGTCAGTGCGGGTGGCTTCATCGCCGCCGGCATTGTCAACGGCTTCACGCCGCACCAGATGTCGCGCCTGTTCATCGAGGGCCATCAGTCGGCCGATCACTTTGATCCGGCCATCCTGCTGAAGCCGGCGTTCACCGAGTACTGGCAGCGCATCACGTCCTTGCCGCCACTGGCGGCTCACGCACTGTGGAACTACCTGTCGCGCGGCGGACTGATGGCCTCGCTTGAGCGGCTGAGTCGTGCGATTCCGACGGGCTTGTTCAGCGGCGAGGAAGTCGACAACTATCTGTCGCGCATTTTCAGCCAGCCCGGTCGCGCCAACGACTTTCGTCAACTGCGCCACAAGCTCTTTCTGGTCGCCACCGATCTGGACACCGGTGAGTCGGTCGCCTTCGGCGACAACCACACCGCGCACGTGCCGATCTCGCGCGCGGTACAGGCTTCGGCCGCCCTGCCCGGCCTGTTTCCGCCGGTGGAGGTCGAAGGCCGCTACTTCGTCGATGGCGCCCTGCGCAAGACATTGCACGCCTCGATCGCGCTCGAGCATGGCGTCGATCTGCTCATCTGCCTCAATCCCCTGGTGCCGTATGACTCGAGACCAACGCATCGGGCACGCGACCGGCAGCATCGGATGGGCAAACTGGTCGAAGGCGGGCTGCCGGTGGTGCTGGCCCAGACCTTCCGCTCGATCATCCACTCCCGCCTGGACACCGGCATGGAGCGCTACAAGGTCGCGTATCCCGAGGTGGACATCGTGCTGTTCCAGCCCAACCGCTCGGACGCCGACATGTTCTTTACCAACCTGTTCTCCTATGCGAGTCGCAGGCGGTTGTGCGAGCACGCCTACCAGAAGACGCGCCAGGAGCTATGGGAACGGCGCCACGATCTGGGCCCGCGCTTGGCGCGGCACGGGATCACGATCGACGATGCTGTGCTGCGCGACGAGTCGCTGACGCTGGTCAAGAGCATCCGGCGCCGGCAGGCCACTTGGCTCGAACTTGAGAGCGCGACAGCAACGCGCGCCCTGGCCCATACCCTGGACGATCTCGAACGCTATCTGCGCGCCATAGCCTGAGAAGCCGGGTGCACGTAACATCGCACGCAACATCGCACATAACGTCGATCCGCGCGCGCGGATGATGGCGCGCAAGAACAACGAGATCGCTGCACGACGGCCGCGAGGGACGGCACCCGCATGGAACGCAAACCACCGCGCCGCACACGCGAGCGCATCCTTGAGGTATCACTGCGGCTGTTCAATGACTTCGGCGAGCCGAACGTCAACACCACCATCATTGCCGACGAGATGAAGATTTCTCCGGGCAACCTGTACTACCACTTCAAGAACAAGGACGACATCGTCCACAGCATCTTCCAGCAGTTCGAGCGCGAGATCGACAAGCTGGTGACCGCGCCACCGCCGGCCGGGCCGGATGCCCGCATGCCCAATGTGGAAGACGTGTGGCTGTTCTTGCACGTGCTCTTCGAGCTCATATGGAAGTACCGCTTTTTCTATCGCGATCTCTCAAACCTCCTCATAAACAGCCGCACGCTGGAGCTGCGCTTTCAAAAGCTGCTGGCCGACAAGATCGAGATGGCGCGCTGGCTGTGTGACGGCATGGCCCGCAACGGCCAGCTGTGCGCCAGCCGCGCCGAGATCGATGCACTGGCGACCAACATGGTTGTGGTTGCGACCTATTGGCTGAGCTACCAGTACGTGCAAAACGCGCGCAATTTTTCCGCGCCGGAGTTCGTCAACCACGCCGT
>JBIIZX010000494.1:0-2866 GCA_044346055.1 Burkholderiaceae bacterium
AACTGATCGATCACCACCTGCGCGCCGTTCACAAAGTCGCCGAACTGCGCTTCCCACACCACCAGCGCGTTCGGCTCGGCCGAGGCGTAACCGTATTCAAAGGCCAGCACCGCTTCCTCGGACAGCACCGAGTCGATCACCAGAAACGGCGCCTGTTTGTCCGAGACGTGCTGCAGCGGCACGTAGGCGCCGGAATCCCATTTTTCGCGGTTCTGGTCGTGCAGCACCGCGTGCCGGTGCGTGAAGGTGCCGCGGCCCGAGTCCTGCCCGGTAATGCGCACCGGATAGCCACTGGCCGCGAGCGAGGCAAAGGCCAGGTGCTCCGCCATGCCCCAGTCCACCGGCTGCTTGCCCTCGCCCATCGCGCGGCGATCGGCCACCACTTTTTCCACCAGCGGGTGCAGCTTGAACTTCTCGGGGATGGTGGTCAGGCGCTCTGCCAGCCGCTTGAGCTCCGCCATCGGCACGGCGGTGTCGGCGTGGTCAGTCCATTTGCGGTTCAAAAACGCTGACCAATCGACGGCGTACTGGCTCTTGTGGTTGGTGAGCACCGGATCGGAGGTGTTGCGCCCTTCGTCCATGGCCTGGCGGAAAGCCTTGACCATGTTGTCGGGATCTTCCGGCGCCAGCGTCTTCTGGGTGACCAGTTTGTCCGCATAGAGCTTGCGGGTGCCTGGATGCGCGCCGATCTTCTTGTACATCAGCGGCTGCGTGACCGCCGGCGTGTCCTGCTCGTTATGTCCCAGGCGGCGGAAGCAGATGATGTCCAGCACGACATCCTTCTTGAACTCCTGCCGGTAGTCCATCGCGATCTGGCTGGCCAGTACGATGGCCTCGGGATCGTCGCCGTTCACGTGAAGCACCGGGGCTTCGATCATCTTGACCACGTCCGAGCAGTAGATGGTCGAGCGCGCATCGCGCGGATCAGACGTCGTGAAGCCGATCTGATTGTTGATGACGATGTGCAGCGTGCCGCCGGTGCGATAGCCACGCGTCTGCGCCAGGTTGAGCGTCTCCATGACGACACCCTGGCCGGCGAAGGCGGCATCGCCGTGCACCAGCACCGGAATCACCTTGGCGCGCTTGGAGTCACCGCGCCGCTCCTGGCGTGCGCGCACTGAGCCCTCGACCACCGGATTGACGATCTCCAGGTGCGAGGGATTGAACGCGAGTGACAGGTGGAGCGGACCGCCCGGCGTCGACACGTCGCTCGAGAAACCGTTGTGATACTTGACGTCGCCCGCGGGCAGGTCGGATGCGGCCTTGCCCTCGAACTCGGCGAACAGATTGGCCGGGTTCTTGCCCAGCGTGTTCACCAGCACGTTCAGGCGGCCACGGTGGGCCATGCCGATCACCATCTCTTCCACGCCGGTGCTGCCGGCACGGCGGACCAGTTCGTCCATCGAGGCGATGAAGCTCTCGCCGCCTTCGAGCGAGAACCGCTTCTGGCCGACGTACTTGGTGTGCAAGTAGCGCTCGAGGCCTTCGGCCGCGGTCAAGCGGTCGAGGATGTGCTTTTTCTCCTCGGCATTGAAGCTCGGCGTGGAGCGGATCGACTCCAGCCGCTGCTGCCACCAGCGCTTCTCGGCCGGATCGGAGATGTACATGAACTCGGCACCGATGGTGCCGCAATAGGTCTGGCGCAGCGCCTTGACCAGCTCGCGCAGCGTCATCTGCTCCTGGCCAAAGTAGGTGTTGGCCGCGGAGAACACAGTGTCCATGTCGGCTTCGGTCAGGTCATAGAAGCCGGGCTCGAGCTCGGGAATGTTGGGCCGCTCCTGGCGCTTGAGCGGATCGAGCTCGGCCCAGCGGCTTCCCAGGAAGCGATAGGCCGCGATGATCGACTGGACGTGCACCTGCTTGCGCGCGACCGACAGATCGGTCGGGGCCACGGTGGGTCGCAGGGTGCCGAGCTTGGCGCGTTGCGCAAACGACTCGACGATCGGCGCGTGTGCAACGTCTGGTGAATTGGGGGAGCCATCGGCCGCCGGCACCAGTTGCATCTGGTCGAAGTAGGCGCGCCACTTTTCGGGCACGCTGCCGGGGTTGTCGAGATACTTCTCGTACAACTCTTCCACATACGGCGCATTGCCGCCGAACAGGTACGAGTTGACCTGGAACTGTCGCATCATCAGCTTTCACCTTTCCGGGCGCTTCGCCCGTCGGATGCAGGAGTTAAAAATCCTTCCGCGCCCCGGCTAGGCCGGATCCCGCGGATAGCTCATCTCGCGTAGTAACGCGGGAACGCGATTTTCTTACGCAAAATGAGTTCGCAGGTTAGCACGGCGACCTGCTTCTCCTTCTCCACCGCGCGGCGCCAGACCTTGCGCCACTTTCATTGCGCGCCGACCTACCCCCTCGCGGTCGGGCTTGTCCAGCGTTTGCCGAAGATCAATGCACGTTTTGTTCAACAGCACACAGTGAACCGCCAGCGCACGGAGGATCCTCGCTGACAGCGCGGCCGCCCATCCGGACGCAGCGCTGCGGCGAAGACCGCCAGGGAGATGAAGCATGGCGAATGCGCGCCCAGGCGCGACGTTCGAGATCGTGACGCGGGAGGATTTCTCCGACATCACGTACCTGCTCGAAGTCGCGCATCCACAGATGGCGAAGGCGGCAAGGCCGGGCCAGTTCGTCATCGTCATGGCCCATGAGCAAGGTGAGCGCATCCCGCTCACCCTCGCTGACTTCGACGCCGGGCGCGGCACGATCACGCTGGTAATCCAGGCGGTGGGCAAGACCACCAAGGCCATGCAGCGCGACTGCCAGGTTGGCACGCACCTGTATGCAGTGGTCGGGCCGATGGGCATTCCTAGTCACATCGGGGAGGCGAAGAAGGTGGTCTGCGTCGGCGGGGGCCTAGGGG
>JBIIZX010000079.1:0-9638 GCA_044346055.1 Burkholderiaceae bacterium
CCGCGCTGCACGCACCGCCGACTACAGACGCACAAGGTAGGTCACAAGGCCTGCAGCAAGCGCGAGCAGCACCGCCGCGCGAATTCGAATCTTCAGGTCATCCGCTGCCGGCCAAGCTGCGAGATCGAGCTTGTCGCCGATGATCATCGGCCAGACCAGGTTCTCGCGCTTACCCAGCGCATAGAACACGATGGCCGCCAGGTGCAGGCCGACCAGCACCACGATCAGTGTCTCATTCCACTTGTGGAGCCGCGTCAGCCACGTGCTCGCGCCGCCTGAAACCAGCTTGGCCAGCGGCCCTTCGGTGGCGATGTCGTCATTGGCGAAAAGCCCCGTGATGGCTTGGACCGCGAGTGCGGCCAATAGGGCCAGCACCGACACTGCCCCCAGCGGATTGTGGCCGGCCGTTCGCGGGGCGAGACCACGCAGCGTCTCGCCCAGGTACGCCTGCACGCGACGCGGCCCGCGCACGAAGCTCGAAAACAGGGCGTAGCGGTCGCCCGCCAGTCCCCAGAGCACGCGGAACAGCACCAGCGCAAGGATCGCGTAGCCGACACGCATGTGCCAGAGCATCGCGTTGCCGCCGATCTCGGCGGTGACGAACGATGCCGCCACCAGCAGCGCCAGTGTCCAGTGAAACAGTCGCGTCGGCAGGTCCCACACGCGCACGCGTGGCCGCAACGGTGCCGCCTTGCCGGCTGCCCCCGCGGCGGGCGGTGACGCAGACGTGGCCGGCACGAGGGCGTCGCTCATGGCGGCTACGGTACCAGTTGCTCGTCTTCCTTCTTGATCGGCTTGATCAGGTCTTCTCGCTTCACGCCCAAATACATGGCAATGGCGGCGGCGACGAACACCGACGAGTAGATGCCGAACAGAATGCCGATGGTGAGCGCCAGGGCAAAGTAGTGCAGGGCCGGGCCACCGAAGAACAGCATTGCGAGCGTCATGCACAGCGTGGAGCCGTGCGTGATGATGGTGCGGCTGATGGTGGCGGTAATGGCCGAGTCGATCACCTCGACCGTGCTCATCTTGCGATACTTCTTGAAGTGCTCCCGCACCCGGTCAAAGATGATCACTGACTCGTTGACCGAGTAACCGAGCACCGCAAGGATTGCGGCCAGCACGGGCAGCGAGAACTCCCAACCAAAGATCGCGAACACGCCAACGACGAGGATCACGTCGTGCAGGTTGGCAACGATCGCCGCGACCGCGAACTTCCACTCGAAGCGAAAGGCGAGATAAATCATGATCCCGACGATCACGAGGATCAGCGCCACCGCACCGTCGTGCGCAAGCTCGGCACCCACGGCGGGGCCGACGAACTCGACCCGGCGCAACTCCGCGCTCGCATCCTGCGTCTTCAGGGACGCGATCACCTTTTCAGCCTGCTGGCCGCTCGAATAACCCGGCTGCAAGGGCAGGCGGATCAGCACGTCGCGGCTGGTGCCGAAGTTCTGCACCTGGAACTCGCCCCAGCCCTTGCCCTCGATGGTCGTGCGGATCTTCTCCACATCGGCCGCCTGCTGGTAGCTCACCTCCATCAACGTGCCGCCGGTGAACTCAACCGACAGGTTGAGACCGCGGAAGATCAGAAATCCCACGGAAATCAGGAAACTCAGCAAGCTGATCCCGTTCAGGATCAGCGAGTACTTCATGAACGGGATGGTGCGGTGGATGCGGAAGAATTCCATGGCCTCGGTCTCCCGTTACTTGGCGCCAGCGGTGACGCCGGGCTTCCACACCTGTCCGATGGACAGCGAGTTGAGCTTCTTGCGTGAGCCGTAGACGAGGTTGACGATGGCGCGGGAGACAAAGACCGCGGTGAAGATCGAGGTCAGGATGCCGAGGCAGTGCACCACGGCGAAGCCGCGCACGGGGCCAGAGCCAAACAGCAGCAGCGCCAGGCCGGCAATCAGCGTGGTGATATTGGAGTCGAGAATCGTGGCAAAGGCCTTGTCGTAGCCTTCGCTGATGGCCTGCTGCGCGGTCTTGCCCGAGCGCAGTTCCTCGCGCACGCGCTCGTTGATCAGCACGTTGGCGTCAATGGCCATGCCGAGTGTCAGCGCGATGGCCGCGATGCCGGGCAAGGTGAGCGTGGCCTGCAGCATTGACAGCAGCGCCACCAGCAGCATCACGTTGGCGGACAGCGAGATGGCGCTGATCAGGCCGAACACGCGGTAGTACGCGATCATGAAGATCGCGATGGCAAGGAAGCCATAGAGCGTTGATTTGAAGCCGCGCTCGATGTTCTCCGCCCCCAGGCTCGGGCCGATAGTGCGCTCTTCGATGATCTCCATCGGCGCCGCCAGCGAGCCGGAGCGGATCAGCAGCGCGAGATCATTGGTCTCCTGCGTGGTGAAGCTGCCGGTGATCTGGAAGCGGTTGCCAAATTCGCCCTGGATGGTCGCCACCGAAATGGCCTCGCCCTTGCCCTTCTCGTACAGGACGATCGCCATCAGCTTCTTGAGGTTCTCGCGCGTCGCCTGCCGCATGGCGGCGCCGCCGCGCGCATCGAGCGATACCGCCACCGCCGGCCGCTGGTTCTCATCGAAGGTCGCGTTGGCGTCGATCAACTGGTCGCCGGTCACCACTACCTGCCGCTTCAGCGGCACGCTGCGGGTTGTGCCATCGGGCCGGCGCTCAGGCACGGCCTGCGCGCCGGAGGTGCCAGCGGCCATTGCCTCGTCATCGACGAGGCGGATCTCCAGCGTGGCGGTGCGGCCCAGGATCTGCTTGGCCCGTGCCACGTCCTGTATGCCGGGCAACTGCACGACCACGCGGTCAGCGCCCTGTTGCTGAATGATGGGCTCGCGCGCGCCCAGCTCGTTGATCCGGTTATGCAACGTGCCGATGTTCTGCTTGAGCGCGTTTGACTGGATGTCCGCCATCGCCTTCGGGGTCATCGCCACGACCAGCCGCAGGTCCTCGCCGCTGCCGTCTTCGCGCAGGGTGAGGTCGCGGTTGAAGTCGCGGATGAGACCGTCGGCGCGCTTGCGCGTCTCTTCGTCGCGGAAGCGGACCTCGACCTCGTTGCCGGTGCGGGCGATGCCCGCATGACGCACATTCTTTTCGCGCAGCAGCGTGCGCAATTCGGCGGTCAGGCCTTCCATGCGCTTCTGCACCGCCTCACGCATGTCCACCTGCATGAGAAAGTGCACGCCGCCGCGCAAGTCCAGCCCCAGGTACATGGGCGCCGCATGAATCGCGGACAGCCAACCCGGCGTGCGCGGCACGAGGTTCAGCGCCACGACATAGTTCGGCTCCGCGCTATCCGGGTTCAGCGCGCGGGCAATAATGTCCTTGGCCTTCAGTTGCGTGTCGGTGTCAGCAAACCGCGCACGCACCGTGAAATTGTTCTGCCCGGTGGCATCCATCGAGATGCCGTTGTGCGCAATTTGGGCGTCCTTCAGCACCCCTTCCACGCGACCCATCAACCCCGCATCCACCCGCACGGTGGACTTGCCGCTGGAAACCTGCACGGCCGGCGCCTCGCCAAAAAAATTCGGCAGTGTGTAGAGAGTGCCGATCAGCAGCGCCACCGCGATGACGATGTATTTCCAGAGAGGGTATCGGTTCATAGTCCATGTCGTTTGCGTGTACGCGACCCCTGCGGGGTCACACGTGCACGCAATCGAGTTGAGTTAGCGCGCCGCCAATCAATGAATTTTGGCGGCCGGGCGGGCGGCGCGATATCAAGGGCAACGAGGAGCGGCATGGTGCTCACTGCGGTGCATCGTCCCCAGAGTGACAGTCCTAGATCGACTTCATCGTACCTTTGGGCAGCAGCGTCTGCACTGCGGTGCGCTGGATGCTGATTTCCACCGGCTTGTTCTCCACCGTGGTGATCTGCAGCGTGACGTACTGGTCGCTCAGGTCGGTGATCTTGCCGATGATGCCGCCGGCCGTTAGGACCTCGTCGCCCTTGTTGAGTGCGTCGACCATCGACTTGTGCTCTTTTTGCCGCTTGACCTGCGGTCGGATCAGCAGGAAGTAGAAAACGACAAATATCAGAACCATGAACAGGATCGAGGTCCAGGCGCTTTCCGGGCCGGCCGCAGCGGCGGGGGCAGTCTGGGCGAGGGCGTCCGAGATGAAGAACATGAGAGCTCCGGTTGGTGCGTTTTGATCTTGTGGGCTGGCGACGGTTCAGGGTCGCGCGGCGAGTGAGGAGGTGGGGGCGCTTGCTGCCAGCGCAAGCCGGCTCGCGTGACCATCGGCCGGCCGCCTACGAAAAGCTCCGGAGTATAGCCAGCGCGCCACTCAAGCCTTTGGACGGCCTACAGGGAAAACGCCAAGGAGAACAAAGGTGTGTTCGGTGCTTCAAGCCTCCGGTGGCTCGGTCGATTTGCCGCCGTCCTTGCCCCGAAGCGCACGTGTGTGTGCAGCCCAGGGCTGGAAGCGGCCTTCGTCGAGCGCCTGGCGCGCCTGGCGCATCAGGTCCAGGTAGAAGTGCAGATTGTGGATGGTGTTCAGGCGTGCGCCGAGGATCTCGTTGATGCGTTGCAGGTGGTGCAGGTAGGCGCGGGTGAAACTGGTGCAGGTGTGGCAGGTGCAGGTGGGGTCGAGCGGGCGGTCATCGTCGCGGTACTTGCTGTTGCGGATCTTCACATCGCCAAAGGAGGTGAAGAGCCACCCGTTGCGCGCGTTGCGCGTGGGCATCACGCAGTCAAACATGTCGATGCCGGCGCCAATGCCATCGAGCAGGTCTTCCGGCGTGCCCACGCCCATGAGGTAGCGCGGGCGGTTGGCCGGCAGCTGCGGCGCGGTGTGGCGCAGCACGCGCAGCATGTCGGGCTTGGGTTCGCCCACAGACAAGCCGCCAATGGCATAGCCGTCAAAGCCGACCGACTGCAGCCCGGCGGCCGATTCGTCGCGCAGCCGCTCGAACATGCCGCCCTGCACGATGCCGAACAGTGCGTTGCCGTTTCCCTGCGCATCGCGCGGTCGATCAAATTCCCGGCGGCTGCGCTCGGCCCAGCGCAGCGACAGGCGCATCGACTGCGCTGCCTCCAGTTCAGTGGCTGCGCGCCCATTGATCTCGTACGGCGTGCACTCGTCAAAGATCATCACCACGTCCGAGTTGAGCGCGCTCTGAATGCGCATCGACTCTTCTGGCGTGAGAAACAGCTTGTCGCCATTGACCGGCGACTGGAACGCCACGCCTTCCTCGGTCACCTTTCGCAGCGCACCGAGCGAGAACACCTGAAAGCCGCCGGAGTCGGTCAGGATGGGCTTGTTCCAACCCATGAAGCGGTGCAGCCCGTCATGCTTGCGCACCACGTCCATGCCCGGCCGCAGCCACAGGTGAAACGTGTTGCCGAGCACGATCTGCGCGCCCAGGTCGGTGAGCTCGGCCGGCGTCATCGCCTTGACCGTGCCATACGTGCCCACCGGCATGAACACGGGGGTTTCGACCACGCCGTGGTTCAGCTCCAGCCGGCCACGTCGTGCCTGGCCCTCTGTCTTGAGCAGCGTGTACTTCACCGGGCGCGCTCCAGCAGCGACGCATCGCCATAGGAAAAGAAGCGATAGCGCTGCGCGACTGCGTGCGCATAGGCACGCCGCATTGGCTCCATGCCGGCAAAGGCCGAGACCAGCATCAGCAGCGTGGACTTGGGCAGGTGAAAGTTGGTGATGAGCCGGTCGACGATCTGGAAGCGATAGCCCGGCGTGATGAACAGCGCCGTGTCGCGCGCGCCAGCAGTGACGCGACCGTCGGCAGCGGCCGATTCAAGCGCGCGCAGGCTGGTCGTCCCCACCGCCGTGATGCGGCGGCCGGCGGCACGCGCGGCGGTGATCGTCGCGGCCGCCTCTGCGCTGATGCTGTACCACTCGCTGTGCATCTTGTGCTCGGCAATCCGCTCCACGCGCACCGGCTGGAAAGTGCCGGCGCCCACATGCAGCGTCACCGTGAGGCACGGCACGCCCTTGGCGCGCAGCCGCGCCACAAGCCTCTCGGTGAAGTGCAGGCCCGCTGTGGGTGCGGCCACCGCACCCGGTTGTGCCGCGTACACGGTCTGGTAGCGGGTCGCGTCCTCGGCGCTGTCGCCATGCGCAATGTACGGCGGCAGCGGCACGTGGCCGACGCGCTCGAGCAGCGCGAGCACGTCGTCGGCAAAGCGCAGTTCAAAGAAGTCTTCGTGGCGGCCCAGCACTTCGGCCGTCACCGGTAAGCCCAACTCATGACCGAACTCGAACACGCTGCCCGGTTTGGGCGCATGGCTGGTGCGCACCAGCGCCAATGCGCGCTGGGGCTCCAGGATGCGCTCGATCAGCACTTCCACCCGGCCGCCGCTGGGCTTGCGCCCGAGCAGTCGCGCCTTGATCACTTTGGTGTCGTTGAACACCATGAGCTCGCCCGCCCCGAGCAGTGTCTCGATATCGCGGAAGGCAAGGTCGGTGAGCTTGGCGCCGTCCACGTGCAGCAGGCGGCTGGCGGCGCGATCCGGCAGCGGATGCTGGGCAATCAGCTGCGGCGGCAGCGTGTAGTCAAAGTCGGCGAGGGTGAGCGGGGCAGAGTGGTCCATGGCTTGACCGGCCAGGTGGATGGAGAAACTGCGCGCAACTGCAAGCACTGTTGCGTAGCGATGCTGCGGCAAAGCGACCGGATGCTACAGGCACAGGCCTGATGCGCAACATTGCCGCTGCGCGCCGCGTGCAGCGGGCGGCAGCCGCGCTACAGTCGCCGCTATTGCTCCTTCTCCATGCTCCCCATGCGTGACGTCCACGTTGTCGAACATCCGCTCGTGCAGCACAAGCTCGGCCTGCTGCGCGAGAGCGATCGCAGCATTGCCGGCTTTCGCAACCTGGTGCGCGAGATCGCCGTGCTGCTGGCCTATGAGGTGACGCGCGACATGCCGATGGAAGAGGTCGAGATCGACACACCGCTGGAGCGCATGCGCGTGCGCCGCATCGACGGCAAGAAGACCGTGCTCGTGCCCATCCTGCGGGCCGGCCTCGGACTGCTCGACGGCATGCTCGAAGTCGTGCCGAGCGCACGCGTGGGGCATGTGGGCCTGTATCGCGATCCCGCCACGCTGCAGGCGGTGGAGTACTACTTCAAGATGCCGGCGTCGATGCCCGAGCGCGATGCGATCGTGCTCGACCCCATGCTCGCCACCGGCAACTCGGCCGTGGCGGCGATCGGCAGGCTGAAGGCCGATCCGGCCACCGCGCCACGCTCGCTCAAGTTCGTCTGCCTGATCTCGTGCCCCGAGGGCATCCAGACCCTGCACGACGCGCATCCCGAGGTGCCGATTTACACCTGCGGCGTAGACCGCGGCCTGGACGAGCACGGCTACATCCGCCCCGGGCTGGGCGATGCGGGCGATCGGATCTTTGGCACCAAGTAGGGCGGGGGATGAGGCTTGGTTTGGCCCGCTCGCGCGATTAACGGATAATCGTGCGCTCACCCTGCCGGGATGGCGGAACTGGTAGACGCACGGGACTCAAAATCCCGCGCTGGCAACAGCGTGAGGGTTCGATTCCCTCTCCCGGCACCAAATCCTTTGATCACGCACAGAATGGCGACCTTCGACAAGAGAGCGGGTCGTCGTCACCTTGCGGCCTACGCCTTGGCCGAACCGGCGTCCTACCTAGGCGTGTCGCAGTCAACGCTGCGGTCTTGGTTCGTCAGCGTGCCGTCCACAAGTTCGGTTGTCACGCGGCAGTTCAGGGCGGTCATCGAGCCCGCCTCGGCTCGACCGTTTGCCCCGTCGTTCGCCAATCTCATAGTGGCCTGCGTCCTCACGGCAATTCGGCGCAAGCATCGGATCGGCCTGCCGACGATCCGCAAGGCACTCGCGCAACCATTCCCACTGCCGCGCTCGCCGAGCAATTCAAGGCCAACGATCTGCCGCGTGATTTGCCGCGTGATCAGGCGCGGGAGTACGGTGTCTCCAAAGGGGCGACTTGGGACGCGATCCGCCGCGAGCTCGACCTTCGGGCCCCCTGAACTTCGAACGTGCTACCTGGACGAATCGCTCGACAGCGAGCCTCCGTTGGCGGCGGTATCGATCCGCTGCTATCCGGCGCCGAGGGCGCCTTGTTCATTGCCGAGCCGTTCGAATCGGCGGTGCCGATGATGACGGACAATCCGAATCACCCATCCGAGCTGGAGCCTGCCCGTGTCGCGCACTGATGCCTTGCAAATCTCTTCCTCGCAAGCCGGCGCGGCCTTGACGCCGGCACAGAAGCGGTTCAACACGCTGACCCGGCAGATCGAGCAGGCACGGCAAACACTGGTGGCGTGGCACGACAATGTCGTGGCGTATCGGCAGGCGCACGCCGAAGTCCTCAACCCGCTGCAGGCCGAACTGCTCGCCGGCCACCGGAAGTGGGTGCTGGCGCTGGATGCCGCGTTGGACCAGCCGAACTGGACCAAGGCCGAGCGCCAGATGCTGCGCGACCTGCTGTGTGAAGCCGCAGGCGAACTGCTGGGCGACGGCGCTGAAGACAGCCAGATCAAGGCGCTGTTCGACAAGCACGCCGAAGTCGACTACGACACCGAGCAGCGCGATGCGCTACGCGCGATGAAGGACCTGGCCGAGGCGATGACCGGTCTCGACCTGGGCGACGACGATGGCATCGACACCGATGAGGACTTGCATGCCCGCCTGAAGCGGGGCTTCGAGGAACGCGACGCGGCCGAGCAGGCCCGCCGCGGCGCGAAGGTGGCGCGCCCGGGCAAGAGCGCGACGCTGCGGCGGCGCGAGGCCGAGGCGCAGCAGGCCACACAGTCGATGCGCGAGATCTATCGCAAGCTGGCCAGCGCCTTGCACCCAGACCGCGAGACCGACGAAGAGCAGCGCCCTGCCAAGACCGCGCTGATGCAGCGCGTGAACCAGGCTTACGAGGCACGCGACCTGCTGGCGCTGCTGCATCTGCAACTGCAGATCGAGCAGATCGACGAGAGCCACATCGCCAACGCCGGCGAGCAGCGGCTGAAGCATTACAACAAGGTGCTGGGCGAGCAGCTGGCCGAGCTCAGGGCCGAGGCCGAGCGCGTCGAGATGGGGTTCCGCCTGGAGTTTGCTCTGGAGCCAGGTTGGGGCTTGAACCCGCGCAAGCTGGGCCAGGTGCTGGAGCAGAACAAACGTGAATGGCTTGCCGAGCGCAGCGAGCAGCAGCGCCTACTGGGCATGCTGGCCGATGCGGCGGCCACCAAGCGCTGGCTCAAGCGCGAGCTGCAGCGGCGGCGCGAAGCCGATTTCGACTTCGGGCCTTTCTAGCCTCGGTTTCTTGCGGTCAGGTTTCAGGCCTGCCGCCCGCCTTGCCATAGACCTGCGCACAGCAACTCGCCCATCCACCATGTCAAGAACAGCCGAATGCGCGTGCGGTCGCGCCAGGATCACAGTCCTTGGTGAGCCTCGGTCACCCATGCGAAGCGCTACGCGTGGATTGGCTTGCCTGAGTCCTGGCGCAAAGTGCCGCCGCAGTGAGGCTCCACGTCGAATTGATGGATGGGTCCGTCGCCGGCCGCGGATGAGCGGTGACTGGCTGCGCGGCGGCTGTGGCGCAGCCTCCAGCGGCTGCCCCTAGCCCGGATATTTCACCAGTATGAGGTCAGCGGCCACGTGCTTACGCGCGTTGTCAGAGGAGAACGAGGCCTGCAGACAACCGAGGATCGCCGATGCCAA
>JBIIZX010000080.1:0-9608 GCA_044346055.1 Burkholderiaceae bacterium
GTCCTCGGCCACGCGCTGGAAATCGATATGCAGCACCTGTTGCTTGTACGGGTGCATCTGGAAGTCACGCAGCAGCACGCGCTCGGCCTTGCCGTCGAGTTCCATGTCGAGGATCGAGGCGTGAAACTTTTCCTTGCGCAATGCGTGAAACAGCGGGTTGTGATCGACCTCGATCGACTTGGGCTCGCCCTTGCCGCCATAGATGATTCCGGGGACCTTGTCTGCCAGGCGCAGGCGGCGGCTCGCACTCGTGCCTTGCGCGTTTCGGGTAATTGCAACGACTTTCATTTCACTTGCTCCAGTTATCCCCGTGGACCGCGACCAGTCACGACGGAGGGTTGTAGAGACAGCACCTGCTGCCTCTGTTGCATCGCAAGTCCCAGCTGATCCGGCCCTTGCGTTGCAGTGTCCTCAAGAACTTCGTGTGGCTTTGCAACCGAAGTTTCTCAAACTAATCGCGCGAAAGCAGGGTTTTGCTTTCGCGCGCAGCTACTCGATGAACAGACTGCTGACCGAGTCCTCCCGCGCAATGCGCGAGATGGTCTCGCCCAGCAGGCCGGCGCATGACACTTGGCGGATCTTGGGGCAGGCGGCGGCGTCTTCGCGCAGCGGAATGGTGTCGGTGACGACCACTTCGTCGAGCACCGAGTCCATGATCCGCTGCACTGCCTTGCCGCTGAGCACCGGGTGCGTGCAATAGGCCATCACCTTGTTGGCGCCATGCTCGCGCAGAGCCGCCGCCGCATGGCACAGCGTGTTGGCGGTGTCGATCATGTCGTCCATGATCACGCAGGTGCGGTCCTTCACGTCACCGATGATGTGCATCACCTCGGCCACGTTGGCGCGCGGCCGCCGCTTGTCGATGATCGCCAGATCCGCGTCCATCCGCTTGGCCAGGGCGCGGGCCCGCACCACGCCGCCCACATCAGGCGAGACCACCATCAGGTTGTCGTAGCTGTGCTTCCACAGGTCACCCAGCAGGATGGGGCTGGCGTAGATGTTGTCGACCGGAATATCAAAAAAGCCCTGGATCTGGTCAGCGTGCAGGTCCATCACCAGCATGCGGCTCACACCAGCCACCTGCAGCATGTTGGCCACCACCTTGGCGCTGATGGCCACGCGTGCGCTGCGCGGGCGGCGGTCCTGGCGCGCGTAGCCGTAGTACGGAATGGCGGCAGTGATGCGACCAGCCGAGGCGCGCTTGAGCGCGTCGACCATGATCAACAGCTCCACCAGATTGTCATTGGTGGGTTGACAGGTCGACTGCAGCACGAAGACGTCCTTGCCGCGGACGTTCTCGTTGATCTCGACCATCACTTCGCCGTCAGAAAAGCGCGAGACGGTGGCGCGGCCGAGCGGAATGTTCAGGTGCGTGGCAACGCCTTGGGCCAGGCGGGGATTGGCGTTGCCCGCAAAGATCATCAGGTTGTCCGGCACCATCGGCATCATCTTTTCCGTGCGCATGTCATTGCCCGATCGAGCCTGCCGCCACGCCGCGGCCTGCTAACGAAGCGTTAATCGCTTCGTCAAGAAGGCCGGCTCAGAAACAACTTCGCCGCAACGCCCGGGCGTGGATCCGGACGGTGCGGCGCACGACAAAATGGCTGGGGAGGAAGGATTCGAACCCTCGAATGGCGGAATCAAAATCCGCTGCCTTAACCAGCTTGGCGACTCCCCAGCGCGAAACCAACAATGCGTTCTTGCCGCACCGGTGCTGAATTGGTGCTGAATTGGTACTGAATTCGTGCTGTACACGTGGCGCGCGGATCGACTGCACGAGGAGTGCAGAAGATCAGGGCACTGGTGACCACGCTCCGAGGGGATGTTCGGCCAGGATCTCGGCCACGCAGCTCCACCATTGAGGGGATTCCTGCATGACCTGCACTCTGGCGTTCGCTGCTGCCTGCTCGTTTGCCAGCGGCACGAACACCGCAGAGCCCGAGCCCGTCATGCGCGCCGGACCAAAGCGCGCGAGCGACTTCAGTAAGGCCTCGACTTCCGGGACCCGGCGCCGCACGACCGCTTCCAGATCGTTGGCCCCGAACAAGGCGCGCGGATACTGACTCAGCGCCTCGGAAAAGCCTGTGATTTTCGAAGGTTTCGTGCAGCGTGTCAAACCGGGATCAGTAAAGATTTCCTTCGTTGAGACATGTACTTGAGGGTGTACCACCAGCACGAAGGCCGGTGCGGCGGCCGCCGGCGGGAAGGCAAGCGGCGTCAGCTGCTCGCCAACGCCCTCCACGCAGGCAGGCCCGGGCCCAAGAAAAAACGGCACATCGGCGCCAAGTTGTAGTGCGAGGCTCGCCAGCTGCGAAGTGGGCCAGTTGAGCCCCCAGAGCCGGTTGAGGGCAATCAGTGTGGTGGCGGCATCCGATGAGCCGCCGCCCATGCCGCTGCCGGCCGGGATGTGCTTTTGCACGTGAATCGCAGCGCCGAGCGGACAACCGGCCGCTGACTGCAGCAGCCGCGCAGCGCGCAGCGCCAGGTCCGCCTCCGCTGCGCCGATCACATCGCCCGTGCGTTCGATGCGGCCATCGTTGCGCAAGTCGAAGTCAAGCACGTCGGCCAGCGAGAGCGGCACGAACACCGACTGCAGCAGGTGATAGCCGTCGTCGCGACGGCCTGTCACGTGCAGGAACAGATTGAGCTTGGCCGGCGCCGGCAGGCCGAGAAACATGCGGGGCGCAGCCAGCGTGGTCATGCTTGGGTCCGGCGTGTTTCGGACATGAGTCAGACGTGAGCGAGTCGCAGGTCAGGCGTGGGAGCAAGCGTGGTGTGCAAAGGCGAAAGCGCTAAGGCAGTAAGCCGATGCAGCAAGCCGATGCAGCAAACCGATGCAGCACGACAATGCAGCACGACAATGCAGCACGACAATGCGCCACGCTAGCGCAGCAGATTCGCCGGCGGGTTGGGCATCACGGTCCAGCGATACACCGTGCTGTTGCCGATCTTCTGCGTTTCCTCGGCCTTCCACTCGCCCATGTCAAAGTCGTGCGAGACAATGCGGGTGCCGGGCTTCAGTTCCTTGAGGATGCGCGGCCGCAACTTGACGTTGACGCTGGGCAGCAGATACATCGTGACCACGGTGGCGCGCGAGAAGTCGAAGGTGAACACGTCCCCTTCTTCAAAACGCACCAGCGCTTCGATCTGCGGCCCGGCCTTCTTCGCCGCGGCGCGCGCCTCGCGCACCCGCTCGGGATTCAGGTCCACGCCCACGCCGCGGCAGCCAAAGCGCTCGGCCGCGCGGATCACGATGCGGCCATCGCCGCAGCCCAGGTCGTAGACGAGATCGTTCTTGCCGACCCTGGCCATGTCGAGCATTGCATCGACCACCGGCATCGCCGTTGGCACGAACGGCACATCGAGTGCGGGGCCCTCGCGCGCCTGCACTTCGTCGGGTGCGAGCAGCGCAGCAAGCGCGGGTGCGGCGGGCAGCGCCAGGGCGGACGCAAGCAGGCGACGACGCTGGATCAACATGGGCAGGCCTTCTGGGTAGTGTTCGGTCGAATCATTGTGCCGGGCCGCTGTGCTCGTCCAGTACCAGCCGCAGGTTTAGGGCAGGCGCGACACTGGTGGCGGGGCGCGTCATGCGCAGGCGTCGTGGTGGGCCGGAGGCGCCGGCAAAGCGCTCCTGGACCTCGATCAGCCAGCCGCTCTGCTCGATAGTGCTCACACGGCCAGTGGCGTCGGTCTGCACCTTGGCGGGCGCGGCGGGTGCGGCGCGGCCGGCGATCCAGTCGGCCAGGCCGTCCACCGGAATGGCCCAGCCAAAGGCCTGCCGCAGCAGCGCTTCGGGATCGCTGCCCTCGAAGGTCGCCATGCCGCCGTCGTCACGCGGCGCGGTCAGGCGCACACCGCGCGCATCGCGCTGCAGCCGGGCCAGCGTGGTGCCGATCGGCGTGGCCAGGTCAAGCGTGAGTGCTGTGCCGGCGGTGGTGAGCGTGAAGCGGCCGGAGCCGCTGTCGCTGCGGCCATCGGCCTGTGCAGTCACTGCAAAGCGGCCGCTGACGATCTCCTGCGATGCGGGCGCTGTCGCAGGCGGTACGCTGGCGCAGCCGGTGAGGGCGGCGGCGATCGTCAGCGCGAGCGCTGCGGACGACCAAGGCGCCAGAGATGTCGGCGATGGCAGCGCCGACGATAGCGACCGCGACCGTGAGCTTGAGCGTGACCGCAACCGCGCCAGCGAACAGAAGAGCGCTTCGTGCGTCTGTACGAGCAGCGCGCGAGGCCGCGCCGCGGCAAGCCGCAACGCCTGCCGCGGTACTGCCCAGATCACGGCTTGACCTTGAGCCTTCGCAGGGTGGAGCGCAGCGTCTCGTTATCCGGCTCGAGCTTCATCGATTCGCGCCAGATGGCGCGCGCCGGCTCGCGTTCGCCGAGCGCCCACAGCACCTCGCCAAAGTGCGCGCCGACCTCGGCGTGCTGGCGCATGTCCCAGGCTTTTTGCAGCCACTCGCGCGCCTTGGCAAGGTTGCTCATGCGGAAGTAGACCCAGCCCATCGAGTCCATGATGTAGCCGTCGGTGGGCGAGAGCTTCAGTGCCCGTTCGATCAGCTCGTAGGCCTCGGGCAGACGCACATTTCGCTCGGCCAGGCTGTAACCGAGCGCGTTGTAGGCGTGGGCGTCCTCGGGCTTGAGCTCGATCAGCCGTCGCAGGTGTTTTTCCATCACTTCCATGCGGTCGAGCTTCTCGGCCGCCATCGCCGCGTCGTACAGCAGCGCGGTGTCGTCGGGCGCCTTGGCCAGTGCGCCGCTGAGCAGCGCATACGAGTCCTTGTAGCGCCCGGCTTCGCGCAACAACTGGCCTTCGGTCAGCGTGAACTGTACCTTCTCTGCCGCGTTCTCGGTGGGCGTGCCGGTCAGGAGTTTGCGGCCTTCATCCACGCGCTTGAGCTTGCCCAGCACCAGCGCCTTGCGTATGCGTGCCTGCAGGTACTGCTCGCCGCCCTCGATCTTGTCGAGCCAGACCAGCGCGTTCTTGTAATCGCGCTCTTCCTCGGCCAGCCGCGCCAGGTTGAGGTAGGCGGCATCGGGATCGCGGTCCGGCCCCTGGCCGTCGGTAGCGAGCTTGACGTAGCGCTCGAACAGCGCGCGCGATTCGGCGCGGCGCGTTGGTTGCTCGAGCGTGAGCACGGCCAGCGCATAGAGCGACTCCAGGTCATTGGGGTCGCTCTTGATCAGTTCTTCGAACTGCGCGCGCGCCGCATCGACCTTGCCATCGCCCACCAGCAGGCGGGCATAGGCACTGCGCGCGCCGCGCGCCTGCGGGTTCTTTTGCACGAACGGCGCCAGCACCTCCAGCGCCTTGTTGCGGTTGGCCTGCTCGACGCGACCCTCGGCCGAGGGCTGCGCAAGCAACTGCGTCAGGGTGAGTGCGGCGCGCTCAAAGTCCGGCCGCTGCGCCAGCGCTGCGCGCGCCTCCTGCTCGGCGCGCGGCGTATCGCCCGCGCCGAAGGCGGCCAGCGCGAGCGACAGCCGCATGTCCGGGCCGACCTTGGCATCCTGCAGGTAAGGCTTGGCCAGGTCCTCGATCAGGTTGAAGGCCTGCTTGCGATCGGGCGCGCGCGCCATCACCTGCTGCAGCCGCGCCAGTTCCTCGGCCGGGTTGGCGGCGGCTTTCAGCTGCTTGGCAAACAGCGGTGTGGCCTCGGCGTACTCGCCGCTGGCCACCAGCAGCGCACCGAGGGTCTGCACCGCTTCCGCCGACTCTGGCGCTAGTTCGACCCACATGCGGGCGGCCTGCACCGCCTGCGGGTTGGCGCGGGCGGCCAGCGCGATTTCAACGGCACGGCGCGCCAGCCGCGGGTCCTTGGTGCCGCGGGCAACACCGAGATAGGTGGCGAAAGCGGTGCCAGGATCGCCACGCTGCAGCGCCTGTTCAGCTGCGAGCAACTGGAACATCAGGCCGCCGGTGACGTTCACATTCGGCACGCCGTCAGGGCCTACGGCTGGCGCGGCGGGCGGTGCGGGCGTCTGCACCGCGGCCTGGCCAGGCGGCAGCACGATGGCAGGCTGCGGCGCGGCGCAACCTACAATCGTCGACAGCGTGGCCGCCACTGCACTGAACGCCAGCGCGCGCGCAATGCAGCCCAGGTAGGGTGCTGCTGCGAACACGGCGGCTGCGCCGCGCGAACTACCGGCATCGCTGCAATCACGCGGCGCTGCATGCGGCGCCTGCCGCTTGATAAGGCTCATGGTCGTCTTGGCTTCCGGGAATGACGTGCGGGGGCGGGACGGTCCGGCTGGGCCGGCGTCAGCGTGCGCGGCTGCCAACACCATGCCACAGCACGCACGCCTTGAAAGCCAGTTTAGACGCTGATCAGATGCCCGAGTTGCCGGAGGTTGAAGTCACGCGGCGCGCCCTGGCGCCGCATGTGGAAGGCCACAGCGTGCGCGAGGTTGCCGTGCGCGAGCGGCGCCTGCGCTGGCCGGTCACGCCGGGCCTGGCGCGCCTGCTCGTCGGCCAGCCTGTGCGCGCTCTCGACCGGCGTGGCAAGTACCTGCTCTGGCGCTTCGAGCACGGCACGCTGATTTCCCACCTCGGCATGTCTGGCTCGTGGCGCGTGCATGTGGAGTCGCCGCCGGCCCCCGGCGTGCACGATCATGTTGATGTCGCCGTGGAGGGCGCATTGCTGCGCCTCACTGATCCGCGCCGCTTTGGCGCCTTGCTCTGGCACGCGGCCGCGCGTGGCGCGGTGGAGGCGCATCCGCTGCTCGCGCACCTGGGCATCGAGCCATTTGATCCGCGCTTTGATGGCCAGTGGCTGTATCGCGGCACACGCGGCCGCGCGGCGGCGATCAAACAGGTGCTGCTGGCAGGCGATGTGGTGGTGGGCGTGGGCAACATCTACGCCTCCGAGAGCCTGTTTCGCGCCGGCATCAACCCCAAGCTGCCGGCGCGCCGCCTCGGCCCGGCGCGCTGTGAGATGCTGGCGGCCGCGATTCGCGCGGTGCTGGCCGAGGCGATCGAGGTCGGTGGCAGCACCCTGCGCGATTTTCGTTCGGCGCGCGGTGAAGAGGGCTACTTCATGCTGGACGCGCTGGTGTACGACCGCGCCGGCCAGCCATGCAAGCGCTGCGGCACGCCGATCCGCAAGCTGGTGCAGGGACAGCGCGTCACCTACTACTGCGTGCGATGTCAGCGGTAGGAAGATGGTGGAGAAGTAGTGGAAGCACCGACCGCACCGAGGGTACTGGGAAAGGCAGAAGGACTACGGTCTGTTAGCGCTCGGCTCGCGCATGTGCGATCCAAGCGTTAACAGGCCAGAGTTGCGAAGCGCGCGCTCAGCCCCTTTGCCTAAAGCAGACGGCAGCCGCCATTTTCTTCTTCCGGTGCTCTCGGTGTTCTCGGTGGTCAACCAACTCCTTCCCCTGAGCATCAGCCATCCTGCCTAGCGGCCGTGCTGCGCCAAGGGCTGATGGCCGTTCTCATCGGCTCACCGGCGCACTAGCACTGCGACTACGCGGTGCGTGATATGTTGGAGTAGCTGGCGAGTAGCTCTGACTGCGCCCGGCGACACGAGGGGACTGAAACGAACCATGGCCCAGCTGGCATCGAGCATTCAGGAATACGGCGCCTGGCGTGACTCGCTGGCGGGCTCTGTGCATCAGTTGCGCCGCTGGCTCGAGTCCAGCCAGCTGCTCGAGGCCGATGGCGCGCGCCGCCTCGACGTCTCGCTCGACCGTCTTGGCGAGGACAAGCTCGTCATCGCCTTCGTCGCCGAGTTCTCGCGCGGCAAGAGCGAGCTCATCAACGCGATCTTCTTTGCCGACTATGGCCGCCGCATCCTGCCATCGTCGGCCGGGCGCACCACCATGTGCCCGACCGAGCTCATGTACGACGAGAGCCTGCCGCCGTGCATTCGCGCGCTGCCCATCGAGACGCGCGCGCGGCTGGGCACCACGTCCGACTTCAAGAAGGCTGCTGCCGAGTGGCGCATCTTTCCAGTGGACACCGACTCGCCCGACGGCATGCTGCAGGCGTTCCGCATGGTGGCCGACACCGTGCGCGTGCCGCTCGATGAAGCGCGCATGTACGGCCTGTATGACCAGGATGATCCGGACCAGCGGCTGGCGATCGGCGCTGACGGCCTGATCGAGATCTCGCGCTGGCGCCATGCGGTCATCAACTTTCCGCATCCGCTGCTCAAGCAGGGCCTGGTGATCCTCGACACACCGGGCCTGAACGCAATCGGTACCGAGCCGGAACTGACGCTGTCTCTGGTGCCCAGCGCGCATGCCGTGCTGTTCGTGCTCGCCGCCGACACCGGCGTGACCAAGAGCGACATGGAAGTGTGGCGCCATATTGTGGGCGACGGCGGCAGCGCCAACCACATTGCCGTGCTCAACAAGATCGACGGCCTGTGGGATGCGCTGAAAAGCGAGGCCGAGGTCGAGGCCGAGGTCGCCAAGCAGGTTGCCACCGTGAGCTACACGCTCGACCTGCCCGAGAGCCGCGTCTTCCCGGTTTCCGCCCAGAAGGGGCTGGTGGCCAAGGTCACCGGCGATGCGCGCCTGCTGGCGGCCAGCCGCCTGCCCAATCTGGAGGGTGCGCTGGTCGATTTGCTGGTGCCGGCCAAGCAGCGCATCGTGCGCGAGCAGTCGATCTCGGTGCTCGACCGCGTCAGCGGTGAAGTGCGCCAGCAGCTGGGCGCGCGCGAGCGCGGCCTCATTGAACAGCTGTATGAGCTGCGGGCGCTGCAGGGCAAGAACCAGAGCTCGATCGAGCGCATGCTGGTGCGTGCGCAGGCCGAGCAGCGCGACTTTGAAGACAACGTGCGCAAGATCGTCGCCGCGCGCGTGGTGCTGGCGCGTCTGGCCGAACATGCCTACGCCAATTTGCGGCTGGAAGCATTGCGCGGCCGCGTGTTCGAGGCGCGCGAGCGCATGCGCAAGAGCCGCCTCACGCCGCAGTTTTTCGGCGCCGTGAAAGACTACTTTGCCTCGCTGCGCGAGTTGCTGCGCGCGGCCAACACCAAGCTGCTGGAGATCGATAAGATGGTGCTTGGGGTGCAGCGGCTCTTTGCCGAGGACTTGGGCTGGAGCCTGAGCCCGCCGATGCCGTTCTCGCTCGACACCTACATCGCGGAACTGGAGCGCGCCGAGGCGGCCTACAAGACGCACTTTGGAGCGCTGGCCGTGCTCACCCGCGACAAGTGGTCGCTGATCGAGCGCTTTTTTGACACCGTGGTCAGCAAGTCGCGCGAGATCTTCTCCTCGGCCGAACGCGACACCGAGGCGTGGATCCGTTCGCTGCTGCCGCCCATTCAGCTGCAGGTGCGCGAGCAGCGTGCCCAGCTCAAAAGGCGCGCCGAGAACGTCGCCAAGATCCGTGATGCGCAGGATTCGCTCGACGACCGCATCGGCCAGCTCGAGGAAGCGCTGGAAGACGTGCAGCGCAAGCTCGATGAACTGCGCACGCTGACTGCACGCGCCCGCGCCGTGGCACAGCGTGAGTCGGCGGCGGCGCGGCAGCAGGCTGCGGCAACAGCTGCGGCCTAGCCCGGATGTTTCACCAGTCACTGTTGTATGGGCCTGGTGGAGCAAGTGACCGTGCCATTTGGGCGTTTCTGATGGTGTAACCGGTGCATTGCTGCGCTGCTGAGTCT
>JBIIZX010000495.1:0-2850 GCA_044346055.1 Burkholderiaceae bacterium
GGGCAACCTTGCCATGGGCCGGCAAACGGGCGCAGGCGCAATAGCCACGCGAGATCGAAGGCTTTCGTTTCGATGCCAATGCACGGGTTGCCGGTTCTGAACTGGTGCTCGCCGGCGTAGGGGTGCGCAAGCGTTTTTTTATCCCCGTTTACGTGGCAGGGCTGTATGTGCCCCAGCGATCATCGGATCCGGAAGTCCTGCTCAGGCAGCGCGGGCCGCGCCGGATGGCTATGCGGTTCGTGCGCGAGGTGGAGGCGGAGCTGTTCATAACCTCGCTCAGCGAGGGCATGCGCCGCAATTACGCTGCATCGCAACTGACAGCCTGGCGCCCCCAACTCGACACGCTGACCACCGTCATCAGCACCATGGTGCTGGCGCGGCGCACCGACAACATCACCTGGGACTACACGGAGGAGGGTGGGCGCATCATGCAGAATTAGGTGCCACGGTTGCCGAGCATTCCCGGCGAGGATTTTTACAACGCGGTGCTGCGTGTGTGGCTCGGTGATCAGCCGGCTGATGTGGAGTTGAAACGCGGTCTGCTTGGCGCCTGAGCCGCTGAGCACTTCAGCAACTGAGCAGGCAGGCGGGGACCAGGCTTCAAGCAAGGCAAGACTTAAATCACAACAAAGGAGACAACATGAATCAACTTATCGTCCGGCTACTGGCCGCTGTGGCAATCGCCTTCGGCGCAGTGCAGGCCAGCGCCCAGCCCGTGGAGATCGAGGGTGTGAAGCTCGAGCCGACCGTGCAGGTCGCCTCGGCCCCGCTGCAACTCAATGGCGCTGGGGTACGCACGCGCGCCATTTTCAAGGTCTATGTCGCCGGCCTGTACGTGCCGCAGAAGTCCAAGGATGCAGCCGCGCTGCTGTCGCAAAAAGGGCCGCGCCGCATGTCCATCACCATGCTGCGCAACGTCGATGCCGACTCGTTTGGCGGTGCGCTCAACGAAGGCCTGAAGAACAATCACACCGAAGCGCAACTGGCCGGCTTCAAGGCGCAGATCGAAGCGCTCAACGCCAATTTGAAGGCGGTCGGAGAGACCAAGAAGGGTGACGTGATCAACTTCGAGTACGTGCCTGATGCCGGCACGCGCATCACCGTCAATGGGCAGCCGCGTGGCACCAGCATTGCAGGCGAAGACTTCTTTACCGCCGTGCTGCGTATCTGGCTGGGCGAGAAGCCGGCCGATGCAGGACTGAAGAAAGCGCTGCTTGGCGGCTGATGCCTGCGTCACCTTGACTGACAAGGCCCGGCACGTCCGGGCCTTGTTGCCATCACGCGCGCTATGACGCGCGCCGCAAAGAAATCGCCGCAGGTTCCCTCGAGCGGCGACCCGCTGCTCGATCGTTTCATCGACGCGCTGTGGCTCGAAGAAGGGCTCGCCGCCAACTCACTGGCGGCCTACCGGCGTGACCTGCAGGCATTCCAGCGGTTTCTTTACGTGTCATCCCGGCCGCTGCTGCAGGCCACCGAGGCGGATCTGAATCGCTACTTTGCCGCCGAGCACGCCGGCACCCGTGCGAGCACTGCCAACCGGCGCCTTGCCAGCTTTCGCCGGTTCTTTCGCTGGGCCTTGCGCGACGGCCTGTGCAACGCCGATCCAACCCTACGCCTGAGTGCTGCGCGCCGCGCGCCGCGGCTGCCCAAGACCCTCGGCGAGGCGCAGGTGGAAGCGCTGCTCGCCGCGCCTGCGGTCGACACCGCCCTTGGCCTGCGGGACCGCGCCATGCTCGAAGTGCTGTATGCCAGTGGCCTGCGGGTGTCTGAACTGGTTGGTCTGACGTTGCTGCGGGTGTCTCTGACCGACCGCCTGGTGCGCGTGCTGGGCAAGGGCAGCAAGGAGCGCATTGTTCCTTTGGGCGAGGAGGCCGGTGACTGGCTCGAACGGTATTTGCGCGAGGGGCGGCCACAACTGCTCAAGGGCCGGGCGGCAGATGCCTGCTTTGTCACGCAGCGCGCCGCCGCCATGAGCCGGCAGATGTTCTGGCGACTCATCAAGCGCTATGCGGCGCAGGCGGGCATCGACACCACGCTGTCGCCGCACGGACTGCGCCATGCATTTGCAACGCACCTGCTCAACCACGGCGCCGACTTGCGCGTGGTGCAGATGCTGCTTGGCCATGCGGACATCTCCACCACGCAGATCTACACCCATGTGGCACGCGAGCGGCTCAAGGCACTGCACTCGCAACACCACCCGCGTGGCTAAGGCTCGTCCAACCACGCCCTCAGACACGCAAGCCCATACACTTTCGCGCATGGTCAAGACCACGCATGTTTCTGAAACGCCGGCCACCCAATGGCTCAAGCGCCAGGGGGTGCCCTATGGCGAGCACGTCTACACCTATGTCGAGCACGGCGGCACGGCGGTATCGGCCGCCGCGCTCGGAGTGAGCGAGCACGTGGTCGTCAAGACGCTGGTAATGGCAGACGAAGAGGACAAGCCGTTGTTGGTGCTGATGCACGGCGACCGCAGGGTCTCCACCAAGAACTTGGCGCGCCAGGCCGCGCGCAAGCGCATCGAGCCATGCACGCCGGAGGTTGCGCAGCGCCACACCGGCTACCAGGTCGGCGGCACCTCGCCCTTTGGTACGCGCAAGGCCTTGCCTGTGTTCGTTGAACGCAGCGTGCTTGCCCTGCCGACGATTTACATCAATGGCGGGCGGCGCGGCTATCTGGTGAGCATCGCTCCCGCCGTGCTCGTTGACAAGCTGCGCGCCACGCCGGTTGCCTGCGCGCTTGAGGAGTAGGACATGGACTGGCTGTACGCGCTGGTTGCCGTGGTCGCGGCCTATCTGCTGGGGTCGCTGTCGTTTGCGGTGATCGTCAGCCGGTTGATGGGCCTGG
>JBIIZX010000496.1:0-2845 GCA_044346055.1 Burkholderiaceae bacterium
AGATGGAACTGGCGCCGCTGGTGGGGCTCGCCGATGCCATCGTCGACCTCGTCTCCAGCGGCGGCACGCTGCGCGCCAACAACCTGGTCGAGGTCGAGGAAGTGGCACCCATCTCGTCGCGCCTGATCGTCAATCAGGCGGCGCTGAAGACGCGGCGCGAAGAGCTGATGCCGCTGGTGCAGAAGCTGCGCGAGGCGGTGGAGGCGGTGGCGTCATGAAGGTGCGCACGCTCTACACCACGGACGCGGGCTTCGAGGCCGCCTTCGCCAAGCTGGTGGCGGTCGACACCGCGGTTGACAAGACCATCGAGGCGCGCGCCGATGCGATCGTCGACGATGTGCGCAGCCGCGGCGATGCAGCGCTGCTCGAGTACACCAACCGCTTTGACCGCATGAGCGCGCCCTCGGTGGCGGCACTCGAGATCTCGCAGGCCGAGATGCAGCGCGCCTTTGATGGTTTGCCGGCCGAGCAGCGTCAGGCACTGCAGGCTGCCACGGCGCGCATCCGCGCGTTTCACCAGCGCCAGTACGAGCGTGTGATGGCCGCGCACTGGACTGACACTGAGCCCGACGGCACGATCACCGGCCAGCGCATCACGCCGATCGATAGGGTCGGCCTGTACGTGCCCGGCGGCAAGGCCGCCTATCCGTCCTCGGTGCTGATGAACGCGATCCCTGCGCATGTCGCTGGCGTGCCCGACATCACGATGGTGGTGCCCACGCCCGATGGCGAGCGCAATGGGCTGGTGCTGGCTGCCGCACATCTTGCTGGCGTGTCGCGCGCCTACGCAATTGGCGGCGCGCAGGCTGTGGCAGCGCTGGCCTTTGGCACGGCGACCATTGTGGCGGTCGACAAGATCGTCGGCCCGGGCAACGCTTATGTGGCGGCCGCCAAGCGGCGCGTGTTTGGCACGGTCGGCATCGACATGATTGCCGGGCCCACCGAGATCTTTGTCGTCAGCGACGGTCACGGTAATTCGGACTGGGTCGCGATGGATCTGTTTTCCCAGGCCGAGCACGACGAACTCGCGCAAGCGGTGCTAGCCTGCCCGGACCGTGCTTTTGTCGAGGCGGTGGCAGCGTCGATTGACAAGCTGCTGCCGGCGCAGCCGCGTCGCGACATCATCGCCGCGTCGTTCGCCAACCGCGGCGCGCTGGTGGTGACGCGCGATCTGGACGAGGCTTTTGCGCTGTGCAATCGCGTGGCGCCCGAGCACATGGAAATCTTGGCGGCGGATGCGGAAGCGCTGGTGCCCAAGGTGCGGCATGCCGGCGCCATTTTCATCGGCCACTACTCATCGGAGGCGCTGGGCGACTACTGCGCCGGTCCCAACCATGTGCTGCCCACGGTGCGCAATGCGCGCTTTTCGTCGCCCTTGGGCGTGTACGACTTCGTCAAGCGCTCCAACGTGATCAACGTCTCGGCCGCGGGTGCCAAGACCCTGGGGCCGATTGCCTCGGTGCTGGCGCGCGGCGAGCAACTCGTCGCGCACGCCATGAGTGCGGAGCTGCGGCTGTGATGGTGGCGCCGTGACTAACGCCGTAAGTACTGCCGTGCAGCGCTATCTCGATGCCGTCATCCGGCCCGAGGTGCGTGCGATCCACGCTTACCAGGTCCCATCGGCGGCGGGCTTCATCAAGCTCGATGCGATGGAAAATCCCTACAGCCTGGCGCCCGAGCTGGCGCGCGCGCTGGCAGATCGACTCGCCGCGGTGGCGCTGAACCGCTACCCGCCCGCCGATCCGCAGGATTTCAAGCGCAAGCTGGCCGCAGCCGTCGGGCTGCCGCAACCGCTGGCGCTGATGCTGGGCAACGGCTCCGACGAACTGATCCACCTCGTGATCCAGGCCTGCGCACGGCCGGGTGCGACCATTATGAGCCCTTGGCCGAGCTTCGTGATGTACGACATGAGCGCTACCTTCGACGGCTGCCGCTTTGTCGGCGTGCCGCTGACCGAGGCGTTTGCGCTCGACCGCGCCGCTTTCTTGGCAGCCATCGAGGAGCATCGCCCGGCGGTCGTCTTCATCGCCTGGCCCAATAATCCGACTGGCAACCTGTTCGACCGCGCCACAGTCGATGCCGTGCTCGATGCCGCGCCCGGCCTGGTGGTGCTCGACGAGGCGTATCTGCCGTTTGCGCAGGACACGTGGCTGCCGCAACTGGCCGAGCGGCCCAATTTGCTGGTGCTGCGCACGCTGTCCAAGCTCGGGCTGGCCGGTATCCGCCTTGGCTACCTGTGTGGTGATCCGGACTGGATCGCCGAGCTCGACAAGCTGCGGCCGCCGTACAACGTCAATGTGCTGACGCTGGCCGCCGCCGAGTTCATGCTCGAGCAACTGCCGCTGCTCGATGCGCAGGCGGCCACGCTGCGCGCCGAGCGCAGCCGGCTGATGGCCGGACTGCGGGCATTAAGTGGCGTTACCGCTTTCGAAAGCGCTGCCAATTTCATCCTGTTTCGCGTGGCCGAGCCCGTCAAGGCCGATCACGTCTTTGCCGGACTCAAGGAGCGGGGCATACTGATCAAGAACATGTCGAAGATGCACTCGCGGCTCGCCGGCTGCCTGCGCACCACTGTCGGCACACCGCAAGAAAACGACGCCTTCCTGCAAGCATTGCGAAGCTGTCTTTTGTCCTCGCCCAGCACACTGCACTCTCGTTTTTGAAGCAGCAAATGAATCGCACCGCCGAAGTCGCCCGCAACACCGCCGAGACGCAGATCCGCGTGGTGGTCAATCTCGATGGCACCGGCCAGGCCCGCCTGGCCACGGGGATTGGTTTTTTTGACCACATGCTCGAGCAGATCGCACGCCATGGCGCGATCGACCTCACCATCGAGGCCAAGGGC
>JBIIZX010000498.1:0-2843 GCA_044346055.1 Burkholderiaceae bacterium
GGCGACTGTGAAAACAGAAGAACAGGGGGTCAATCCGGTAGCAGTTCGCATCAGCGTCGAGTCGACACCCATTGATCCGCCCACGCCGGACCCATTGACTGTGTCCTGACTTTGTCCTGCCGCCGGCAATCAAGTGGCTTCGATCGACACCGGCTCAGTACAGGGACACGGCGCCGAACTCGGAGCCGAGTGGCTGACCACCCGCCCCCACCGCCAGCGTGTTGCCGTCGGCCGACAGCGCCACTGCGATGCCGAACCAGTCACCCGCCTCCGTATTGCTCGCCTTCACATAGGCCTGCTCGCTCCAGGTGCCGGCGCTGGCTTCGCCATTGGCCCGCTTTGGTCCGACCGGCGGCTTCAGAGCGACGAATTCGAGGACGCGGATGTCGGCTATGGGTCGACAGCCGCCTCACCATACGACCGCTCTGCGGCAGACCAACAAGGCAGAGCGCGGAAAAACCGTATCAACCCCTGTCACGGATCGGCGGCCAGAGACGCTCACTCAACGCGCCGGCAGCGCCAGCGGAAACTCGCCATCGGCCAGCGCCTTGCGCCACAGCGCGATCCAGGGCTCGACGGCTGCTTCGTTCACCGTGCCGCTGCGGCGCGACCAGCGCTCGTACAAGTCGCCGTCGCAGTGGCCTTCGCCGGCGCACAGGACCAGCGCGGCCAGGCTCGTGCGCTCGCAGTTCAGGCCGTTGTCGCAGGCCACGCGCAGCAGCGCGAGGTCGATGGCCGAGGCATCGGGCCGCTCGCTGCTCAGTTGCGATGCCAGGCCCATCAGCGAGTACAGCGCCGCGGGGTCGCGCGCGCGCAGGGTCTGGCGCAGAAGGGTGCGGGCGGTCTCGCTATCGCCACGCTTGAATGCCGCCACCACGGCGGGGCCAGCTGGCGCCAGGGTTTCGTCTCGCATGCCGCGATTGATGATCGAGCCCAATGCGGCGAGTTCATCGTCGCGCAGGGCCAGCAGGCTGCTGCATCGCGCATGCAGGTCCTGCAAGGCAGGGGCGCGCTGTGGGCGCTGCGCGGCCGGCACGCCGGCCATGGCGGCGGCAACACTGCGCGTCTGCCCCTGCGGCGCGTTGAACAGCGGAAAGCAGGCGCGCCAGGCGGTGGCGGCATGGCGCCGCAGTTGCGGATCGGTCGAGGCGAGAGCGCTGTCGATCACGGCGCGCAGATCACGCGCGCCGCCCAGCACGTCCTTGCGCCAGCTGCCATCGGCAGCACCAGCCGGCGCGCGCGCGGCGGCAGCGGCCGGATCGATGAACTTCGGCAACCCGATCGGGCGCACTTGCACAACGGGGGCGGCCACCCGCGCGACCGGCGGCGTGCGCGCCCACCACAGCGCCGCCGCCAGCCCAAGCAGCAGCGCGAGTGCGGCCAGCGGCAGCAGGCGGCGCGCAAGCGAGTCTTGCGGGCCGCGCCCGAGCGCCTGCGCCAGGCGCGCGGAGCGGCGTGTGCGCGTCAGCCCGGCATGTGCGCCCGCTGCGTCGTTTGCGTCATCAACTTCAGACATAGGCTTTCAACTTGCACCAGACGGTCCGCGTGCTTCACGCAGGCCCGAGCCCTTACCGTGCACGAGATGGACCGCGTTGGCGGGCCGGAACGTGGGATTGTCGGCCTCCTGCATGACATGCGGCAGCTGGCCTTGGCGCTGTTGTGCCGTCTGGCCGTCGCCGCCAAACGGGACAGTGGCGTGGGGGCCGTCGCCGCGTGCGCAGCACCTGCCCGTGCTTGCCGATATGCTTGCCCGCTGAAGTGCTCCAGGAAGTGTGCCGAATCAAAGCGTGCGGTACCAAAGCGTGCGCACTTACCGAAGCAAAGTGTTGACCCAACAGCTTGAGCAGTCACCACTCGCCTGCCGCCAACAACATCCAACGGAGATCGCCACCGTGTTGAAGCTCACCCGCGCTTACGACCGCACATCAGACGGCTGCCCGGGCCGCACCGGCAAGTCGTTCCGCGCAGCGCTGGCGCCTGTGCTCGTGGCCGGCTGCGCCCTGCTTGGTGCCGGCACTGCAGCGGCGAGCAACCTGAACTTCCTCGGCCGCACGCCACTTTCGCGCTACAGCGATGCCGACATGGACCTGTTGCGCGGCGCGCTGGGCAAGGCACTGACCAGCGACAAGATGAACGTGGACTTCGAGTTCAGCAACCCGCGCACCGGTGCCTCCGGCGTGCTCACTCCCGTGCGCGCCATGGAGCGCGACGGCGCGCCATGCCGCGACGTACGCGCGCAGCTGCGCCACCCACAGACCGCGGCGGCGGACTCTGTGTTTCTGCTGTGCGAGCGCGATGGGCGCTGGAAGCTCGCCGGGCCGCCGAGCTGATCTGGTGCGCTGGTTTGACGTCTTGGTCCGCTTGCTGACCGGGCACACTGATCCAGCACGCATACACAAGGCCCTGTCGCAGCAGCTCAAAGCAAGCAGGTGAGCCGCGTCAGGCTCGCATCATCGGGTTCGGGTCCAAGCACGAAGCCGACCTTGCGCGCGAGCTGCTTCATCGCCTCATTGCTGCTGCGCGTGGTGCCGATCACCTCGGCAACCCCCGCGCTGCGCGCGACGTCGAGCAGGCGTGTGAGCAGGCGCGCGCCCACACCCTTGCCCTGCTAGGCATCGCCCACCAAGATGGCGAACTCGCAACTGCCCCTCGCCCGTGTTGTACAACCGCGCCACACCGCTGATCTCTTCGTCCTCACCCGCGCCAACCGAAGCGAGCAGCGCGACCTCACGCCGCACGTCAAAGCGCACCAGCTGACGCAGCTCACCGGGGCGCAACGTGCTGCGATGCCCTAGCCCGGATATTTCACCAGTATGAGGTCAGCGGCCACGTGCTTACGCGCG
>JBIIZX010000497.1:0-2843 GCA_044346055.1 Burkholderiaceae bacterium
GCGGTGGGTGGCCGGCGCGCCGGAACCGCAGCGCAACCCCAGCCCAATGATCAACGCCCAACCGCACCGCTCACGATAGTTGTCGCTAACAGCTCAGGATAGTTGACGCCGGGCAGCCATTGATCTACTCGAAGCAACGGCTTACTGTCCCTAGTCATCGGCACTCCCCTGCACGTGTTTTCCCCCGAGCCTGCCCCCCGGGCCAGTGTAACTGGCGAGACCCTGGCCGTGAGTTGTTGGCAAGTACTGTGGCTGTGAGCGCCGCGATCGCCGTCACCCAGTGCGGACCTGTCGGTATTGGTGCTTGGCACCAAGCAAGAGACACAGTTGAGCCCTTAACAGCAGCGCCCTATCGAGCTAATGAGCAGCAGTAGTTCGATCGACCCGCGGGAGGTGTGCCGTAATCTGACGGCATCTGGGTGCCATGCGGCCGGGAGTGCCGTCCCCACGTGCCTAATTGAACGACCGCAATCGGTTCGAGACCGTGAGGCCGAAGGCTTACACCGACTGACTGCAACCGCTGCATTGCCGCCGTTCCCGTCGCAAGATCGAAGGACCGCTCAGGGTCGAACAGCGACACCCAGAGCGTCCGCTTTCGGAAACAGGCATCCCCTCTCCTACCCCCGTCCTAACCTTGGCTTAACACTGCGCTAATCAAGCGCTCACACGCGATCCCTAGTGTGCGGTTTGCGCGAGATGACTCGCGCATTGAACCGAACAACGCACGCTCAAGGAGTCGCAATGAAGATGAAACCCGTGGCCGCCGCCCTCGTTGCGGCGGGTGTCTTGATGGCCGGTGCCGGCGCAGGTGCCTGGGGTGCCGGTGAGCTGATGCAGCGGACACAGGTCGCTGCCGCGGCTTCGGCGCCGCTCAGTGCTGCCGCCAATGGCCCTGCCAGTGCCGCTGTCGCCTCGACTGGGCCCAGCATGCTGTCGAGCATTGTGCCGACCGCCGCCGCCACTGGCGCGATGACAGGCTATCGCGAGATCGTGCAGCAATACGGCCCCGCCGTGGTTGGCATCACCGTGGCCGGCACGCGCAACGCTGACGCTGATGACGACGCGCAGGACGAGCCGCCGCAGTTGCGTGGCCGCCCCGGGATGCCGTTCGGCCAGCAAGGTGAGGCTCCGTTCCGCGGCCAGGGCTCGGGCTTCATCATCAGTGCTGATGGTCTGATTCTCACCAACGCGCACGTGGTGCGCGGCGCACGCGATGTCACGGTCAAGCTGTCGGACCGCCGCGAGTACCGCGCCAAAGTGCTGGGCGCGGACAGCGCGACCGATGTGGCCGTGCTGAAGGTCGACGCGCAGAACCTGCCCGTGGTGGCGCTCGGCGACCCGAAGCAGGTGCAGGTGGGCGACGCGGTGCTGGCCATTGGCGCGCCGTTTGGCTTTGAGCAGAGCGCCACGCAAGGCATCGTCAGCGCCAAGGGCCGCTCGCTGCCCGGTGACTCGATGGTGCCGTTCATCCAGACCGATGCCGCGGTGAACCCGGGCAATTCGGGCGGGCCGCTGTTCGATGCCAATGGCCGCGTGATCGGCATCAACTCGCAGATCTACTCGCGCAACGGCGGCTTTCAGGGCCTAGCGTTTGCGATCCCGATCAATGTGGCGCTGAACATCAAGGACCAGATCGTTGCCAACGGCAAGGTCGAGCATGCACGCCTGGGCGTGACGCTACAGGACCTCAACCAGGGCCTGGCCGAATCGTTCGGGCTCAAGTCGCCCGACGGTGCGATCGTCTCCGGCGTGGCGCCGGGCTCGGCCGCCGCCAAGGCGCAGCTGAAGGCGGGGGATGTCATCACGAAGATCGATGGCGAGGCGGTGCGCACGAGCGGTGATGTGTCCAGCCGCATCGGCCTGTCCAAGCCCGGCCAGAAGGTGAAGCTGAGCGTTTGGCGCGACAAGTCGAACGTCGATGTTGAAGTGGCACTCGGCGCGGCTGATCGCGGCGCGCGCCAGGCGGCGACCGAGGCACCCAAGGGTCGACTGGGCCTGGCACTGCGGCCGCTGTCGGACGCCGAGAAGCGCCAGTTGCAGACGGAAAGCGGCCTAGTGGTGGAAGACGCCAGCGGTCCTGCAGCGCGCGCCGGTATTCAGGCGGGCGATGTGGTGCTCTCCATGAACGGCAAGCCGGTGGAGAGCGTGGAGCAGATGCGCGCCACCCTCGATCAAAAGCCGCCGCGCGTGGCGCTGCTGATCCAGCGCGACAGCCAGCGGATGTTTGTGCCGATTGATTTGGGCTGATCAAGGCAAGGGGTCGTCCCCGCGCGGGCGGGGACGCAGTGTCTTGATTCGCTTTGCTTCGTCAAACGACGCAAAGACACTGGATCCCCGCTTTCGCGGGGATGACACATCCGCCAAGTCCCTGCCCTCGTTGAGATGAGACATCTGCCAAGTCCCGGCGCACGTGGGGATGACTCATGTGCGCAGGAACCGTCACCCCGGCGCAGGCCGGGGCCTGATTTCTCGTCCGGTGTTTGAAGACTGTTCAACCACCGAGAGCACCGTGAACTGCTGCTGCGTCCCCGCTCAGTGCGCCGAGAGGACAACAGCTTCGTCGTCCCCGCGCAGGGGGGAACCAGTGTCTCTAGCCGCATTGGGCTTCAGTGGACGCAACGACACTGGATCCCCGCTTTCGCGGGGATGACACATCTGCCATGTCCTCGCCCGCGCGGGTTAGTCGTCCCCGCGCAGGCGGGGACCCAGTGTCTTTAGCCGCATTGGGGATCAGAAACCGCGAAGACGCTGGATCCCCGCCTGCGCGGCCATGACACATCTGCAGTCCTCGCGTTCGCGGGGAACGAAACACGCCATGTAGCGGCACCCGGACCTGCAGCGAC
>JBIIZX010000499.1:0-2824 GCA_044346055.1 Burkholderiaceae bacterium
ACGAAGGCCGAGCCGTACCGCAGACACTGGCAGCAGAGTAGGACACGAGCAAGATGAGCGATTCCGCTTCCCTGCCGAATTCAGCACAATCCCCCGTGAGCGAACCACACACGACTGTCTGGGCAATAGCGTGGCGCTTCGCAACGCTAGGCCCACTGGTTGGATCCGCGATTCTTTCTGCAGCATTTATCTTCTCGTCTCAAACGTCGCTGGTAGAAGTCTCCGTTGTGTTCGCAAGCTTTCTTTTGTTCGGTTACTTTATTGGTGCAATACCCGCATTTATCGTCGGCGTATGCCTCGCCTGTTTGCACAAGAAGTTATCGTGGGCACGTAGTTCCAGTGTTTCGGCGGCGTTGGCTGCGACCGTCTTAGGTGCGCTTGTTGGGCACATCGCGTTATTCAGATTTTTCCTTTCTGGGGCTACTGTGAACACCGAATTTTTGTCTGCAATTTCGGCGTTGATGGGCGCTGCCGCCGCTTTGGTGTGCCGCCTGGCATTGAGAGATCGTTTCTCCCGTCTTCCATCAGCGTGAAGAATTTGAGCAGAGATAATTCATGGGCAAAGTGACCGGTTTTCTAGAGTACGCGCGTCTCGACGAAGCGGCGGAAGCACCGCAGTCGCGTAAAAAGCACTGGAAGGAGTTTGTCGTTCACCTGAGCGACGAGCAGGCCAGCGTGCAGGGCGCGCGCTGCATGGACTGCGGCATCCCGTTCTGCAACAGCGGCTGCCCGGTAAACAACATCATTCCGGACTTCAACGACCTCGTGTACCGGCAGGACTGGCAGGCCGCACTCGACGTCCTGCACAGCACCAACAATTTTCCGGAGTTCACCGGCCGCGTCTGCCCGGCGCCGTGCGAGGCGGCGTGCACCCTGAACATCAACAGCGACCCGGTGGGCATCAAGTCGATCGAGCACAAGATCATCGACAAGGGCTGGGAAGAGGGCTGGGTGGTGCCGCAGCCGCCCAAGGTCAAGACCGGCAAGACGGTGGCGGTGGTGGGCTCGGGTCCGGCGGGACTGGCGGCCGCGCAGCAGCTGGCGCGTGCTGGCCACGCAGTGACGGTGTTCGAGAAGAACGATCGCATCGGCGGGCTGTTGCGCTATGGCATCCCCGACTTCAAGATGGAAAAGACCCATATCGACCGCCGGGTCGTACAGATGCAGGCCGAAGGCGTGATCTTTCGCAGCGGCGTGCTGGTGGCGTCGCAACCGGTGACGGGGGTGACCAACTGGGCGCACGAGACCATCGATCCGCAGCAGTTGCGCAAGGACTTCGACGCGATCGTGATCGCCGGTGGAGCCGAGCAGCCGCGCGATCTGCCGGTGCCGGGCCGCCAGTTGAACGGCGTGCACTTTGCAATGGAGTTCCTGCCGCAGCAGAACAAGGTCGTGGCCGGTGAAAAGGTCATGAACCAGATCATGGCCACCGGCAAGCACGTGGTCGTGATTGGCGGTGGCGATACCGGCTCTGACTGTGTTGGCACCAGCAACCGGCACGGTGCCAAGAGCGTCACGCAGTGGGAGCTCCTGCCGCAGCCGCCGGCGCACGAGCAAAAGGAGCTGACCTGGCCCTATTGGCCCGTGAAGCTGCGCACTTCGTCCAGCCATGAAGAAGGTGTGGAGCGCGACTGGGCCGTGACGACCAAGCGCTTCAACGGCGACGCCGATGGTGGAAAAAGCGGCAACGTGAAGTCGCTGACCGCCGCGCGCGTCGAGTGGAAGAAGGACCCGGTCACCGGCCAGCACAAGATGGTCGAGGTTGAAGGCTCGGAGTTCGAAGTGCCCGCCGACCTCGTGCTCTTTGCCATGGGCTTCGTCGCGCCGTTGGCCGCGGTGCTCGACAGCTTTGGTGTCGAGAAGGACATGCGTGGTAACACCAAGGCGACCACCGATGGGGCCGGCTGCTACAAGACCAGTGTCGACAAGGTGTTCGCCGCCGGCGACATGCGGCGCGGCCAGTCGCTGGTGGTGTGGGCGATCCGTGAGGGGCGCCAGTGTGCGCGCGCGGTGGATGAGTACCTGATGGGCTCGTCCACGCTGCCGCGCTAATCAGCCCTGGACCGAGTTGTACCGCGTCAGACCGCGCTACTGGCGCGAGACAACATTAGCGGCGCGCTCGTTCCACTTGTTGCGTGTCAAGGCGCGCCAGTCTTGCGCTCCTACAGTGTCGCCATTGGTGTTCCCCATCGAGGTGTCATGCGCACCCATGTCTTAATCGCGCTTTGCGCGGCACTCATGCCCGCTGTGCTCCTGGCGCAACCCCGGTCAGACCTCGGCCGGTTCGAGTTCGACAACAACTGCGCCAGCTGCCACGGACCAACGGGACGGGGCGACGGCGACGTGGGTCGAACGATCAAGCAGCCGGTGCCGGACCTTTCCACGCTGGCGAGCCGCAACGGCGGCGTCTTTCCTGCCGATCGCGTGCGGCGCGTCATCGATGGCCGCGAGGAACTCAAAGGCCACTGGGGCCGCGCGATGCCGCTGTGGGGCATGCAGTACAGCAGCAAGGCAGCGGAGTACTACAAGGGCTTGGCGATTGATCCCGAGGCGTTCGTGCGCCAGCGGATCGACGCGCTGATTGAGTACCTGCGCTCCTTGCAAGGGGCCGAGCAGAACCGCAAGAAGTAGCCGGCCGCGCCTTCGGAAGAAGCACCCGAGCCCCGGCCTGCGTCGGGGCACCTTCCACGCACGTGCCAGCGCTAGCCCGGATATTTCACCAGTATGAGGTCAGCGGCCACGTGCTTACGCGCGTTGTCAGAGGAGAACGAGGCCTGCAGACAACCGAGGATCGCCGATGCCAAAGTGTACGCAAGACAAGATC
>JBIIZX010000081.1:0-9515 GCA_044346055.1 Burkholderiaceae bacterium
AAGCTTGAGAGTTTATCAGCGCGACCCTCTGGACCGCGGTCCTGCACCAACCGCCGAACGGGTGGCGGCGCGGCTGCCAACGGGACGTTTCCTGGTGGCAACGGGGCCGTGCGCTCAGCCAACAGCGCCGCCGTGGCACCATCCCGCCTTGCCGGCGCCGCTGTGACTGCGACACTTCGCACCAGACTGACTGCCGGCGTCACCGCGTCCCATGCAACCCATCGACACCCTGATCGAAGCCCGCTGGGTCATCCCGGTGGAGCCGCGCGCCACCGTGCTCGAGGACCACGCCGTGGCCATCGATGGTGGTCGCATCGTCGCCGTGCTGCCGGCCGACGCCGCCCGCGCCCGCTTTGCGCCGCGCGAGGTAGTGCAGTTGCCAGGGCACGCGCTGACGCCGGGCCTGGTGAACGCGCACACGCACGCCGCCATGACCTTGCTGCGCGGGGTGGGTGATGACCTTCCGCTGATGCGCTGGCTGTCGGAGCGCATTTGGCCGCTGGAAAAGGCGCTGGTTGATGCGCAGTTCGTGCATGACGGTTCGCTGCTGGCCGGCATCGAGCAGTTGCGCGGCGGCGTGACCACCTGCTCCGACATGTATTTTTACCCTGATGCCGCCGCCCGCGCCCTACGCGAGGCCGGCATGCGCGCGGTGGTGGGACTGATTGCGATCGAGTTTCCAACCGCCTATGCGACCGATGCCGAGGATTACCTGCGCAAGGGCCTGGCGGCGCGCGATGCACTGCGTGCCGATCCGCTCGTGTCATTCACCCTGGCACCGCATGCGCCTTACACGGTGACCGATGCCACTCTCCGGCGCATCGCAACCTATGCCGAGGAACTCGATCTGCCCGTGCACATCCACGTGCATGAAACCGCCCATGAGGTGAACGAGGGCCTGCAGCAGCACGGCATGAGGCCGCTGGCGCGGCTCGATCAACTGGGCCTGGTGACCGAACGCCTGATCGCCGTGCACGCCGTTCATCTGGCGCCCGAGGAAGTCGCCTTGCTCGCCGAGCGCGGCGCATCCGTAGCGTACTGCCCTTCATCCAACCTGAAGCTCGCCAGCGGCTTTGCACCGGTGGCGGCCCTGCTCGCAGCGGGTGTGAACGTGGCACTCGGCACCGACGGTGCTGCGAGCAATGACCGGCTCGACATCATGGAAGAGATGCGCCTGGCGGCCTTGCTGGCCAAGGGCGTGGCCGCTGACGCCACTGCGCTGCCGGCGTGGCGCGCGCTCGAGTGCGCGACCCTCGGCGGTGCCCGCGCCCTCGGCCTGGACGCCCGCATTGGCTCGCTTGCGCCGGGCAAGGAGGCTGATATCGCTTCCTTTGACTTGTCGTCGTGGGAGATGCGGCCGTGCTTCGATCCTCTGGCCCAGTTGGTCTACGCCGCAGGGCGTGGCCAGGCCACGGAAGTCTGGGTCGGTGGGCAGCGCGTTGTGCGAGCGCAACAGGCCTGTGCCTTGGATGACAGTGGGCGGCAGCAGGATCTGGAGCGCGCTGTGGCAGCCTGGCAGTCGCGTGCGCAGGAACTGATCAGGGCGATCGCCTAGCGCGGCGCAGGCGCCCCGGCCCGGCTGGCCGCAGCAACTGTCGCGCAAGACTTCGTAGGCGTCGCGAACAAGTGTTGCGTACGCGCCGCATGGGCCAATGCCGACATCACGGTCGACGCGTATATTTCTGCGCAGGAACGCTGAAGCGTCCTGCGCGGCATGTCTGCGCTAACGACAAAGGAAAACCATGAGGAAAACCGCGAAGCTCGCCATCATGTTCGCCGCAACGGCGCTGATGGCATCGACCGCTGCCTTTGGGCAAGCGCGAGACATTCCCGGCGCGAAAAACGCGCCGGCGTATGTGCTCGACGCCCGTGGCAACGTTGTGATTGACCCGTTCGGCCTGTGCTGGCGCACGCCTTGGTGGACGCCGCAACTGGCCGGCATCGACGGCCCGAAAGGTGCCGGTTGCGCTTGCGACAAGGCTGTTTTGCCCAAGGAAGTCTGCGAGCCGCCCCCGCCACCCCCGCCGCCCGCCCCGCGCGTTGCACCCCCGCCGCCGCCCCCGCCGCCGCCGCCCCCGCCACCCGCAGCTCCGGCTGTCGAGAAGGTGACGCTGCAGGCCGATGCGCTGTTCGACTTCGACAAGTCCGTCATCAAGCCCGAGGCAAGTGCCAAGCTTAATGAACTCGTGTCCAAGCTGGCCGGCGTTTCGCTCGAGGTGATCATCGCCACGGGTCACACCGACTCGATCGGTACCGATGCATGGAACGATCCTCTGTCCGTGCGCCGCGCCGAAGCGATCAAGGCGTACCTGGTGGGCAAGGGTGTCGAGCCCAACCGCATCTACACCGAGGGCAAGGGCAAGCGTCAGCCGGTCGCCGACAACAAGACCGCTGAAGGCCGCGCCAAGAACCGCCGCGTGGAAATCGAAGTGGTGGGTACCCGCGCTGTGAAGCGTTAAGCAAGACAGTTCGGCAAGAAGGAAAAGCCCCGCGCGAGCGGGGCTTTTCTTTTGTGGCGCCGTTTCTCTCGTGGCGCCGTCCGTTTGGCGCCGTTTCTTTTGTGGCACCACTCGTCCTATGGCGGCGCCGCTTTCTCCACCGCTTACCAAGTGCTTCGGGGCACTCGCTGGCGGCTTGTCGCCGATCAGCGCGATGGCCCGCACCTCGCGCTGCGCGTGCGTCCTGCAGCTTCTCGACGCGGACCGAGTCGCCGCGCTTCACGCCAGGCAGGTCGGTCAGCGTCTGGTTGACGGCCAGGCCCTGAGCCGGCAGCGGCACCTGCTGCAGCCTCGCCTCGAGCAGCAGGCGGATCGACCCCTCCGGCGTCAGGCCGGTGATCGTCGTGCAGTAGCTGCGATGGCAGTGCCACTGCCGCGCCGCGGCAACGCGGTCGGGCTCGGCGCGCAGCACGCCAGGCAGCCGCCCCAGGTCGCCACCGCCGACGAGGCCGGTTCCACCAGCACCATGGCGACGTCATGCCGCACCTGCATGCGGAACCCGACGTCGAGCAGGTGATCGATCGCGTCGCGCCACCACGCGCCCGAGCTCAGGATCACCACCGCGCGCTGCCAGCAGCAAGAAGCCGAGCCCATCGACGTGTGACGCCTCGCCTGCCTGCGTATCCCGGTCTGATCTTGAGCATCAGCGGCAGCAGGTCGGCCGTGGGCTTGGTGCACCAGATCATCGGGCCACGACCGTGCGGCGTGGCGAAGCGCGGCAGCAGGCCGCTGTGATCCAGATGCGCGTGCGTCAGCAGCACGAAGTCCAGTGGCCCCAGGTCGCGCGCATAGGCCGCGCGGTTCTTGGCCGGCGCACTGTCGGGGCCGCGCAGCCGATCCGGACGCCGCCGCATGCCCCGATGGTTGCCGGTGGTCAAGCGGCGCGCCGCTGCGCGGCCTAAGCTGCAATCGAAAAGGTTCTCGCCTGGGTCAACCTGCAAGGAGGTCGCCATGACACGCAGAGTCACCACCACGCATAGCATCGATGCCCACGTCGAAACGAAAGAGCGCCTGAGGACGGGCGCGGAGCGCATCAGCGGCCGGCATCGCGGCAGTACGGCGAAGCCAGCCGATCCGCATCTGGTCCCGGGACTGGCGTCGGCGCGCCGCACGCGCAAGTCGGCTCCGACCACATCGAAGACGTGACGCCTAGCGGCCACGGATCACGTTGATGCGGCCGCCGTCAGCCAGGCGGTCGCTGGGGTAGACGATCACCCGCTCGCCCGCGGTCAGTCCGCTGCTGATCCAGGCCTCCAGCGGTCCGCGCGCGCCAACCTTGACGGCGCGCTGCACGGCGCGGTTGCCGTCGATTACGAAGACCAGCCAGTCCTCGCCCGTGGCGCCCGGAGCGCGGAACAGCGCCGCCACCGGGGCAATGCTCGCCTCCGCCCGCTCGAGCACCACGATGCGCGCATCGATGCGAAACTGGTCGCCCACCGCGCGCCATTGATCCGCCGGCGTCACGATGTCGACGATCACGTTGACTCGCTGCTCCTCCACACCCAGCGCAGAGACTTTGGTGAACGCGGCGGGCTCGACGCGCCGCACGCGGCCCTCGAGTTTCGGGCCCGCGCCGGGGTCCAGATGGACGCGGGCACCGGTCGCGATGCGCGCGCCTTCGGTGGACAGCACGTCGATCACCACCTCGAGGTCGCGCGCATTGGCCACCTCCAGCAGGGGCGTGCCCAGGGCGACCACGGTTTCACTTTCCTGCAGCACGCGCAGCACGCGGCCGTCCACCGGCGAGACGATCGACCAGGCCGAGCCCGGCCGCGTGATCGCCGCGCCTTCGGAGGCACGCAGCAGCGCCGCGCGCGCCTGCGCCAGGCCGTGCGCCGCGCCTTCACGGGCGAAGCGCGCGGCCTCCAGCGCCTTGGCCTGCACCCGCACCGTGAGTTCGGCCTGATCGAGCGCCGAGGGCGACACGAAGCCCTCGCCCTGCAGCTTCTTCTGCCGCGACAGATCGGTCTGCGTCTTCTCGAGCGAGGCCTCCTCGCGCGCAACGTGGGCACGCGCCTGCTGCAGCCCTGCTTCGGCCGCGGCGACCCGCTCGTTGAGCTCGCGGAAGGTGCGCGCGTCGATCATCGCGGGCACGCTCGGCCACAGCGTGGCCACCGGCATGCCGGCCTTTACCTCGTCGCCTGCCTTCAGCGCCATGCGCGCGAGGCGGCCGGCCAGCGGCGCCGACACCACGTAGCGCTCGCGCACGCGCGTCTTGCCGTCCTCCTCGATCGCCAGCTCGAAGCGGCCGCTGCGCACGGTGGCCGCCTCGACCGGCACCGGTTGCGGGCGGAACGCCCAGACCAGCAGGCCGGCCAGCAGTGTCACGGCGCCGGCCAGATAGAGCCAGTGTCTGCGTGTCATGACGTTCTCCTTGCGTGCCTCAGTGCGGTCACATCGATCCGGTCCGATCGCAACGGATGCATCCCGTCCGCGGCGTGTCCCCGTGTCATCAATCGCGCGTCTTCAGGACGCCCACCAGGTCGAGTCGGTCGATCTGCCGCCGCACGACCAGCGCGCTGGCCGCGCCGGCGGCCAGCACCACCACGCTGGCCAGGGCATAGGTGCGCGGCAGGATGATCAGCGGGATGCGGAAGGTCTCCGGATGGATCAGCTCGACGATGAAGGCCGACAGGCCGTAGCCGGCCAGCCAGCCCAGCGGCAGCGCGACCAGCACCTCGAGCGCCAGTTCGCCCAGCAGCAGGCCTGAGACCTCGCCGCGCGTCATGCCGAGCACGCGCAGGCTGGCCAGCTCCCAGGCGCGCTCCGCCAGCGCGATGCGCGCGTTGTTGTAGACCACGCCCACCGCGATCGTGCCCGCCAGCACCGACAGCACCGTGGTGAAGATCAGCACGTTGCGCGCCGAGGTCTCGCGGAAGTTGCGCACGATCGGACCGATCTCCACGGCGGCGGCAATGCGCGGCGTTTCCTTCACCTGCCGCAGGAAGACCTCGCGCGCGGCGCCGTCGATCTGGATGCGCGCACCGGTCACCACGTCGCCCTCGCCCATCAGCGCGTTGAGCGCATCGATGTGCATGAACGCCGGCGTGCCCATCAGGTCGCCGATCAGCGCGACCACCGGCACCTCGCGCTGCGCGCGCGCCCTGCAGGATCTCGACGCGGACCGAGTCGCCGAGCGTCACGCCAAGCAGGTCGGCCAGCGTCTGGTTGATGGCCAGTCCCTGGGCCGGCAGCGGTACCTGCTGCAGCTTCGCGTCCAGCAGCAGGCGGATCGACCCCTCCGGCGTCAGGCCGGTGATCGTGGTGCGGTAGCTGCGGTGACCGTGCCACAGCCGCGCCGCCGCCACGCGGTCGGGCTCGGCGCGCAGCACACCGGGCAGGCGCGCCAGATCGTAGGCCACCGCCGACGAGGCCGGTTCCACCAGCACCATGGCGACATCCTGCCGCTCGCGCATGCGGAACTCGACGTCGAGCAGGTGGTCGATCGCGTCGCGGCACCAGGTGCCCGAGATCAGGATCGCCACCGCGCCGGCCACGCCGAGCGTGGTCGCCAGCGCGCGCGCCGGCCGCCGCTCGAGGTCGCGCAGGATCATCCGCGCCGCGGGCGAGTACAGCCGGCCGAGTCCGATGCGCTCGAGCAGCGTCGCGCGATACGTCAGCGGGCTGGCCGGACGCATCGCCTCCGCCGGCGGCAGTCGCACCACCTTCAGCATCGCCTGCAGCGCGCCGGTCACCGCCCCGGCCAGCGAAGCCAGCGCGCCCACCAGCGGAATCCACGCCGGCATTGCGTAGTCGAGCGCGGGGAAGTGGAAGAAGTTCGTGTACAGCGCGGTCAGCATGTGGCCGAGCCAGGCCCCGGCGGCCATGCCGATCGCGATGCCCAGCAGCACGATCGCCAGCACGTACTCCAGGTAGTGCAGGCCGATGCGCCAGTCCGGGCAACCGAGCGCCTTCAGCGCCGCGATCTGCCCGCGCTGCGTGCCGATCTGCCGCGTCAGCACCACGTTCAGCAGGAACACCGCCACGCCGAGGAACACGCTCGGCAGCACCAGCCCGAACACCTTCTGCTCGCCGATCTCCTGCGTCAGCGCCTTGTGGGACGGCTGCTCGTCGCGCGCGTTGGCGCCGATGGTGCCGTAGGGCGCGAGCAGGTGGTCGAGCCGGTCGATCACCACACGTTCGGGGGCATCGCGCCCGATCCGCAGCGCCGCCGTGTTGAACGCGCCTTCCATATTGAACGCGGCGGCCAGCCGCTTGCGGCCGATCCAGAACACGCCGAAGCTCGATTCGTCGCCCGCGCCGTGGGCGGCGGCGAAGATGTACCCGGGCGACAGCACGATGCCCACCACCACGAGCGTCTCGCGCTTGCCGTTGAGCAGCGCGGTCAGCGTGCTGCCGGGCGCAAGACCCCGCTTCTGCGCGAAAGTCTGGTTGACCAGCACCTGGTTGGACTCCGGCGCGTCGATCCAGCGCCCGGCCATCAACGTCAACCGGTTCATCGCCGGCAGGCCGTGCTCGGGCAGCGCGATCATGCGGCCGACCAGCGGCTCGACCACGCCGGGCAGGTCGATCATCGCGTCGTAGGTCAGCGTGGCCTGCGCCTCGACCACGCCCGGGATCTCCAGCAGCGCCGGCGCCACGCTGTTGGGCACGCGGCGCGCGCTGGCAAACACATGCGCGAAGCGCGCGCTCTCGTAGTAGTCGGCCTGCATGCGCTTGAGCGACTCGTAGGTCGACAGCGACGCGACGAACGCGGCGATGCCGCTGGCCACCACCAGCGCGATGGTCACCACCTGGCCCTTGGTGGCCCACAGATCGCGCAGCAGCTTGCGGGTGAGCATCGACATCACGACCTCTGCAAGCACATCAGAGAGCGAGCCGCGCGGCTTCGACCGCTGCGCGACCTGCAGTCGCAAGGTGGACGAACGAGGGGACTGGGCTGGTCCCCTCGTGCTCCACCAGCCGTCGCGCTGGCGCGCCGGCCATGCGCTGCGCGCACAGCACTCATGGGAACGAGGGGACTGGGCTGGCCCCCTCGTGCTCCCCCAGCCATCAGTGAGGAGCGGTGTGATTGCGGCCTTGTCACCACGCGACCTCCTCGGGTGACAGCTTGGCTGCGTTGACGGTGATCTCGGCGATGCGGCCGTCGGCCATGCGCATCACACGATCGGCCAGGCGGGCGATCGGGGCGTTGTGCGTGATCACCGCGGCGGTGGTGCCCAGTTCGCCGTTGATGCGCGCGATCGCCGCCAGCACCAGTTTGCCGGTGGCATAGTCGAGCGCGCCGGTGGGTTCGTCGCATAGCAGGACGTCCGGCCGCTTGGCGATCGCGCGCGCGATCGCCACACGCTGCTGCTCACCGCCGCTCATCTGCGCCGGGTAATGGTCGAGCCGCTCGGTCAGGCCCACCATTGCCAGCGCGTCCTCGGGCGTCATCGGGTTGGACGCCATCTCGGTGACCAGCGCCACGTTCTCGCGCGCGGTGAGGCTGGGAATCAGGTTGTAGAACTGGAACACGAAGCCAACGTGCTCGCGCCGGTAGCGGGTGAGCTCGGCCTCGCTGGCGCGCGACAGGTCGTGGTCGCGCCACAGCGCCGTGCCGGCGCTGGGCGTATCGAGACCGCCGAGGATGTTCAGCAGCGTCGACTTGCCGCTGCCTGAAGGCCCGAGCAACACCACGAATTCGGAGGGGTAGATGTCAAGATCGACGCCGCGCAGGGCATGCACCTCGACCTCGCCCATCCGGTACACCTTGGTCAGGCCGCGGGCGGTGAACACGGGCAGGCGCGCACCGGCCGCTGCCAGTTGACCCGAGACAGCGGGATCGGGCGCGGACTGGCTTGATGGACGCATGGTTTCACTTTGCGCCTCGGCCCGCGCGCCAGCTGTGATGCCCGTCAACACGGGCGCCGAGTCATCCCTGGATATCGCGGGGACGTGGCTCGAGCGAAGCCGTCCGCGGGTTCATCCACGCGGAGTGGATGGACTTCGCCTGACACGCCGTGTCGCGCGGAAGCTCGGGTCCTGCACACGGAACGTCACCAGATCCATCTACGTCTCTTGCGGGCGACCCATGAAGATCGCTCGCTCTTTCGGTGACCTGACCATCGCGCCACAGCCACGCCGGCGTGCCTGCGGAGCTCCGGTAGTTGGACCGCCTTCGCTGCTTGCCGCCACCAGCGGCAAGCAGCGAAGCCCATCCGAATGCGGGGCCTCGCCCGCCAGCGCATCCCGGTCTGATAGGGCGACGACCGCGGTACGTTCTCCGGCGACATGAGTGTGCTGGTGGACGGCCCTGAGTTCCGCAACCGCGCTCTTCTCACCCCAGAGACGAGTACGCCCCCGATACGAGGGCGTACTTCAATCCATCAGCACGTTCAACGAACGGCTCGCGCGTCAGCGGGGTTCTGTGTTGTCGGCAGGGGTCGAATCAGGTTGCCTTGATCGTGCCGATTCTTATCGCATCGACGCGCTTCGCACTATCCGGTCGAACCGCCGCGCTCAACCACCCGCCATTGCCGCGCGAACCGCGTTGGTCGCGGTGCCGTTGAAGCGGAACTGGTGATCGATGATGGCAGCACCCGCGCGATACATCTTGCCCGGACGCACGCCCGGCGCGCCCTTGGTCGGCTCCACGAAGGCGATCGATGCCGCCGCGCGCTCCACATCGGTCACGCCGGTGTCCAGCGGATCGACCTCAGAGCCAAAGCTCAGCACCACCGCGCGCGTGCCCGCCACCGTGATCTCTTCCCAGCGGCCCTCGGCAATCGGCCGGTCGCCGACCTTGTCGCAGAACACCGTGCCCGGCTTGGCCGCGAACAGCACCGCCTTGCCACGCTGGGCGGCCGCATCGCTGAACAGCAGCGCATACGGTCGCGCGCCGGCGCGGTCGTCGTAACTGAGGCAATACGGAACGGTGCGCGAGAAATTTGTCAGAAGCGCACGCGTGTTGGTGGCGCCGGAAAATGACTCACGGCTGGGCAGCACGAGAACGTCGTCCAGGAACTGCGCATTGACGATGTAGGCCACGGAACCCGCAGGAAAGCGCCGGTCGCC
>JBIIZX010000500.1:0-2818 GCA_044346055.1 Burkholderiaceae bacterium
CTGGTGTTGTAGCCCCCGCTCTCACCCCGGATGGCTACACTATGGCCGCCCTCAGATCGTCTACAACGGCAGTTGTAGCCCCCGCTCTCACCCCGGATGGCTACACTTGGGAAGACGAGTTCAAGTCCAATATGTCGGTTGTAGCCCCCGCTCTCACCCCGGATGGCTACACTGAATCCACTTGCCAGGCCAGACGCGGGAGTGTTGTAGCCCCCGCTCTCACCCCGGATGGCTACACTGCCTACCAGCGCAAGGCCTTTGACGACTTCGAGTGTTGTAGCCCCCGCTCTCACCCCGGATGGCTACACTCCTTCTTTTGCGCGTAGTACCACGACACTCGTTGTAGCCCCCGCTCTCACCCCGTATGGCTACACTTGACCCGGTCAAAACCCGCGCCGAGCCTTGCTCGGCGCGGGTTTTTCTTTGCAGAAAGCAAATCAGAACAGCAGGATCTGGCTGGCATTCACGTGTTTTTCTTGGAAAAGTGGCGTGCCGACCAGCAGCTTCATGCTCGCGTACTGCTTTTCCGTCACGGTTAGGACCCGCACCGATCCTTCGGGCGGCAGATTGGCCACCACACGCTGCATGTGTTTCTCCTCTGCGTCGCGCCCGTTCAAGATGCGGCCGTAGACAGAGAACTGAATCATGTCGAAGCCGTCGTTCAGCAGAAAGCGCCTGAACTGCGTGTACGCGCGGCGCTCGGCGCGGGTAACGACCGGCAGATCAAACAACACGAGCATGCGCATGTATCGCCTCGTGCCCTCGGCCACCGCTACGCCTCGATCTGGTGCTGCCGCAGCCCGATGAGGCGCGGCAACTCGAGCACCGCTTCGCTGCCGCCGTCAAACAGGCGTACGAGCGCCTCCGTCGCCTGCTCCACGGCGGCCAACGCGGTCATCTCGCCGCGCGGCATGCCGACGTCCGTATTGAGGAGCGCCACAAGCTCGATCTTGTCAGCGGATGCAAGCTCCTGCGATTGCGCTTCTGCGGGCCGCAGATGCTTGACCACGTGCAGATCGACCAGCGGCCGGAAGGGCTCGATCAGGTCATCGGCCAAGTTGAATGCGTTTTGCTCGCTGGCGTGAAACAAGCCGAGGCTTGGCAGCAGACCGTGCGCGACCAGGCCCCGTGCAATCGCGCCCCGCAGCAACGCATAGCCGTAGTCAAGCGCAGCGTTGATCCAGATGTTCTGACTGCGATCGAAGCTGCGGCCAAACAGTTGCGGAAAGTAGTACGCAGCCGCCTGCGCTTCCATGCGGCCGGAATCGCCTGAGCGAACGCGCCGCGCGTAGGAGTCGAGCCGCTCCGCGTCGCCCTTACCCGCAAGCCGCAGGCAGGCCGCCTGGTTGGCGATCTTGCGCTTGACGATCTCGGCCCATGCACGCTTTGCGCTCGGCCGATCGATGTCCAACTGCAAGCGCAACATGCGCGTAGCGCGGCTGTGCGACAGGAAGGGCGTGAATACGCCGTTCGGCTGGTGGTTGTCACCCGTCGAAAACAGGCCAATGCCGTACTCGCCGCAGGCTGACAGCACAGGGTGCGTGAGGGTGATTTCGCGGTGGTCGAGCACGATGACCGCGATGTCCTCGAATGGCACGCGCGCCGCCTGCGTTTGCTCGACAACCAGCGAGAAGTGCTCGCGCCTGAGCTTGGCGGGCTGTGAGACAACGACGCTACGCCAGACCACGGCGAATCTCCATCGGCGCTGGGAAAACATTGCCAAGTGCATCCACGTGGAGCTTCTCCAACTGGAATGCTGTCTTCACGCCAATGCCCTCGATCATTCCAGCCTTGCCAACCGATTCGCGTCGATCATGTACCCAGATGTTGATGTTGCCGGTGCCGCGATGGCAGCTTGAGTAGTACCCAAGAATTGGGGCCTTGCTCCGCTGGGTGATGCGCACGAGGTCATTAGGGTGTAGCGAAAAGCAGAATGCAAACGTGTCGTCGATCAGCGTCCACTCCTCCTCGTCCTTGAACGCGACGATCGCGCGATTCGGCAGCCCCTTCACGCGGTGATGCACATAGACCGGCACTAGGTGAAAACGCCCAGACTTTGTAAACACGTCCACGCGCAGCATCGAGTCGTTCTTTGCGATGCCTCCCCGCACGGGGATGCCGGACAACTTACCGATCACCACCGTCACCGTCCGCACAATCGGGCCGGTGGCGTTGCCCTCGCGGTCTGGCTTGCGCAGCGGATTGGTGGCGGGAAATGCCTTGTCGCCCTTGCCGCCGTGGGCTTCCAGCCGCGCGCGGATTGCCGCATACAGCTTTTCGTTGCGGTGTGGGTCGATCAACTGATCGAGGTCCTTGAGCGTCAGGCTCGACAAAGACACTTTCTGAGTGACGCCGCCCTGTGACTTCAGCCGTTCAGGCTGCGCGTAAATCGTGTCCTTGTGTGCCGCTCCACCGCTGCGCCGCTGTGGAGCGCGTGAGACAAACAGTGGCCGCAGCGCATCGAGTGCGGCGGCCGGGTAGGTGCCCAGCCGTTCGATCTCCGCCCGCATGATCGCGGCATCGTCTTCCTTCAGCCGCACTTCCAGCTCATGCCGGAACTGCGACCACGGTGCAGGAAAGTGCCGCTCTAGTTGCGCAAAGGCTGCCGGATTGACGATCTCACCGGTCTCTATGTCCACAAAGCCCTTGCGCGCGTGCTCCAGTTCCTTGCGGCGCGAGTAATCGGCCAGCCGCTTGACCATCCCGTGGCTGCAGGCTGCCACCACGGCGGCATCGAGTGCGTGATGGCGGTCGCTTTCCTCGCGGATCTTCAGCAGACCCCAACGCGCACGCAGAAACGCGGTGAGCTGGCCGCTCA
>JBIIZX010000082.1:0-9486 GCA_044346055.1 Burkholderiaceae bacterium
CGACTTCGCGCGTCACGACGGCATTGCCGCCTTCGATCTTCACCTTGGAGGCAAAGGTCGCCTGCGGCATGCCGGTCAGAGCGGCCAGCATCTGGCCGGTCTGGTTGGCATCGTCATCGATGGCCTGTTTGCCGACGATCACGAGATCGGGCTTTTCCCTGTCGACCAGCGCCTTGAGCAGCTTGGCAACAGCCAGCGGCTGCAACTCCACGTCGGTCTCCACCAGGATGGCGCGATCAGCGCCGATCGCCATGGCAGTGCGCAGCGTCTCCTGGCATTGCGTCACGCCGCAGGACACGGCCACTACCTCGGTGGCGACACCCTGCTCCTTCAGGCGCACCGCCTCCTCGATCGAAATTTCGTCGAACGGGTTCATCGACATCTTGACGTTGGCGATGTCGACCCCACTGCCGTCCGACTTCACGCGGACCTTGACGTTGTAATCGACCACACGTTTGACAGGCACAAGCAGTTTCATCGCGGCGATCTCGGTGGATGTCTCTTAAGGATTCTTGGGGACAGCGGTCGCAAGCCGCATGGCAGTCATCGTACGAAGACCGGCCAGCCAGCTGAACGCGGACTGCGACGACGAAGTTTCAATTCGATTATACGAACCACCCCCGGTCGGGCCTGCAGTCCGCCTGATGGAGCGTGTGCTCTACTGCTCCGTCGCTCGCGCGCGCTTCAGCGGGCAAACATCGGCAGCACAACTGCGGAGATCCAGGTCCAGCCACCTGCCACCAGGACGTAGCGGAACAGCTTGCCGATGGCAAAGAGCAAGAGCGAGACCCAGGGGTTGTAGCGCAGCCAGCCGGCCGCCACGCACAGCGCGTCACCAAAGAGCAGCACCCAGGAAAAAAGCAGCGCCCAGTAGCCGTACTTGTGCAGGTAGATGATGGCCTTGCCATGGGCCTTGCCTTGGGCCCTGTTCGGGATCATGCGCCCGATCAGGTACGAGGTGGTGCCGCCCAGCGTGTTGCCCAGCGTGGCCACCGCCACCGCCTGCACGACGGCATCCGGGTGCTTGTGGAGGACGGCAATCAGCACGAACTCCGAGCCGCCGGGCAGCAGTGTTGCAGCGAGAAAGCTCGCGACAAACAGGCCGACGAAGCCAGCCTCTTCTGAAAATTCGAACATCGAGGATCGGCCTCGCTCTCGTTGGATTCAACTGCAGTCAATTGCGGGCTTGGGCTGCGCAGTCTGCAGCGCAGTTCGCTACGCAAGTCGCCATCCACGTTGCGGCGGCCGCTCGCGGCATTGCGCTGCTGCGAAGCGGCTGATGCGCAATGTCGCTGCTGCAAAAATGGCGGCGGATTGTATCCACGACTGCGCTTCCTGACGGCCGTGCGCCCCTAGACTGCGCCGCGACCGGGCAAGCGCCGGTGACACTCCTAGCGGGCAGCATGGCCAACACGACAACGCCGCTTTCTCCGTGGCTCGAGCAACTGCCCGATCTGGGCGACCCCAACGGCGATGAGCGCCAGGCAATCGAAACGATGCTCAGCCTCGCGCCCGATGATGCGGTCCGCGCGGCGGCCGGGCGGCGCGCCCTGCGCTACATCGACCATGTGCGCGGGGCGGACGCCAACTGGCTGTCCGCGCAGAACCTGCTCGCCTCGTTCCCCTTGGCGAGCCCCGAGGGCGTGGCGCTGTTGCGGCTGGCCGAAGCGCTGTTGCGCGCACCCGATCCCGAGACCCAGACCTGGCTGATCGCCGAGAAGCTCGCCACCTTCCGCGGCACACAGGCTGGCGGCGACAAGAACACCAGCAGCGAAGGCCTGGTGCAGCGCGTGCTCGCCACGGCGCTGCGCATCGCCGGTCATACCGCCAGTGATGCGGAGCTCAATGCCGGCGCCGACACCAACGCCGTGCGCGCCTGGCTCGCCCGCACCACGCTGCGGCCGATGGTGATCGAAGGCATCCGCCGCTTTGGCGAGCAGTTTGTGTTCGCGCAGACACTGGATCAGGCGGTCACGCGGGCCGCCCGGCGGCCGGTGGCCAATGAAGTCCACTCCTACGACATGCTGGGCGAAGGCGCGCGCACTGCAACCGATGCACGGCGCAACTTCGACGCCTATGCAGCCGCGATCGGCGCGCTGGCGCAGGCACGCCAGCCCGGCCCCTGGACTGCGCGCGACGGCATCTCGGTCAAGCTGTCGGCGATCCACCCGCGCTTTGAGACCTTGCAACTGGATCGTGTGCAGGGCGAGCTTTATCCGCGCCTGCTCGAACTGGCGCAGGCCGCGCGTGCAGCGGACATCAATTTCACCGTCGATGCCGAGGAGTCCGAGCGCCTGGTGCTGCACGTCGCACTCATGGACCGGCTGCTGGCCGAGCCATCGCTCAATGGCTGGGAAGGGCTGGCGCTGGCGCTCCAAGCGTACATGCCGCGCGCGCTTGCCACCGTCGATCACCTGCTGGCGCGCTCCCGCGAGACACGGCAGCCGCTGGCCATCCGCGTGGTCAAGGGCGCCTACTGGGACGCGGAGATCAAGCGCGCGCAGGAACTGGGCGCCAGCGGCTTTCCGGTCTACACACGCAAGTGGGCCACAGATCTTTCTTATCTGGCCATTGCACAGCGTCTGCTGACCGCCGACGCACCGGTGTTCCCGCAATTTGCAACGCATAACGCGCTCACCGTCGCGACCATCATGGAACTGGCGCGAGAGAGCGCGCCGGGGCAAACCCGGCGCCGGTTCGAGTTCCAGCGGCTGCACGGCATGGGCGCGCCGCTCTATGCGGCCTTGCGCGACGAGGCACCGGAGATCGCGGTGCGCGTGTACGCACCGGTCGGTGCCTTCCGTGACCTGCTGGCCTATCTGGTGCGGCGGCTGCTGGAGAACGGCGCCAACAGCTCGTTCGTGCATCAGATTTCGGACGCCAGCGTGGCGCCCGCCTCCCTGGTCGATGACCCGGTGGAGACCGCCCGCCGTGCCTTGCGCGATGGCTTGCGCGTCCCGGCACTGCCCACCGGCGCGCAGCTCTTTGCCGATCGCGCCAACTCGCGCGGCCTCGATCCGCAGCACCCGCCAACGTTGCAACGCCTGCTGCACGCGGCTGCACCGACCCTCGTGGCCGGCGGCAGCACTGCCATCCGCAACCCCGCGCGCCTGAGCGAGACAGTCGGCACGACGACCGAATGCTCGGCCGATGAGGCCGCCGCGGCCGTGCAGCGCGCAAGCGACGCATTCATGCAATGGGACCGCACGCCGGTGGCTCAACGCGCCCAGGCCTTGCAACTGGCGGCCGATCGCATGGAAGCCGAGCACGACGCACTGGTCGCACTGCTGCAGCGGGAAGCCGGCAAGACGCTGCTCGATGCGCACCTCGAAGTGCGCGAGGCCGTGGACTTCCTGCGCTACTACGCTACCCAGGCGGTGCTGGTCGCAGCCCCTGTCACCTTGCCCGCACCGGCGGGCGAGTCCAACACGCTGCAACTGGCCGGGCGCGGCGTGTTCGTCTGCATCAGCCCGTGGAACTTTCCGCTTGCGATCCTCATCGGCCAGGCCGCGGCCGCCCTCGTGATGGGCAATGCGGTGATCGCCAAGCCGGCCGAGCAGACGCCCCTCATAGCTCAAGTGGCCGTAGGCCTGCTGCACGCAGCCGGCGTACCACGCGATGTGCTGCAGTGCCTGCCGGGCACAGGCGAGCTGGTGGGCGCCGCATTGACGTCCGACGCGCGAATCGCCGGCGTGGCCTTCACCGGCTCCACCGCCACCGCACGCGCCATCAACCGTGCGCTGGCCGCACGCGACGCACCCATCGGTGTGCTGACTGCCGAAACCGGCGGCCAGAACGCCATGCTGGTCGACTCCACCGCATTACCCGAGCAAGTGACGGATGCCGTGATCGCCAGCGCGTTTCGCTCCACCGGCCAGCGCTGCTCGGCGCTGCGGGTGCTGCTGGTGCAGGAGGAGATCGCCGACGGCCTGCTGGAGATGATCGCCGGCGCGATGCAGGAACTTCGCATCGGCGATCCACTCGATCCCCGCACCGATGTCGGCCCCGTGATCGACGCCGAGCAGCTGGCGGCGCTGACTGCGCAACGCGACTGGCTGCGCGCCAATACTCGCCGCGTGCACGAGTGCGAACTGCCCGCTGGCCTTGCGCAACAAGGGCACTTTTTCGCACCCGTTGCTTACGAGCTGCAGGGCCTGTCGCAACTGACGCAGGAGCACTTCGGCCCGATCCTGCACGTGGTGCGCTTTGACAAGCACCGCTTCGACGCGCTGCTGGAAGAGATCAACGCCACGGGCTACGGCCTGACCTGCGGCCTGCATACGCGCCTGGATGCACGCGTTGCGCAAGTGGCGGCCACCGTGCGCGCCGGCAACCTCTACGTCAATCGCAACATGATCGGCGCCGTGGTCGGCGTGCAACCCTTTGGCGGCGAAGGCCTGTCAGGCACGGGACCCAAGGCTGGCGGGCCACATTACCTGCTGCGCTTTGCGACCGAGCGGACGGTGACGATCAACACGGCGGCAGCGGGCGGCAATGTGGAGTTGGCGGCGGGGACCGCGTTCGGGTGAGAAAAAGATGGTCACACGAAGAGCACGAAGGAAAACAAAGAGTTGACGGCAAAGCAGCACGATCTCGCTGCTCGCGCGCGTCTGAGCCCATTGCCTTGTCCTTCTTCGTGCTCTTCGTGCTCTTCGTGTAAATCAAGAACCGTCACCCGACCCGCAGATCGCGAATCATCTCGCGCGCCGCGTTGTGCCCCGGTGCGCCGGTTACGCCGCCGCCCGGATGCGCGCCCGAGCCACACAGGTACAGGCCCTTTAACGGCCCGCGATAGCGCGCATAGCCAAAGATCGGTCGCATCGAGAACAGCTGATCGATAGACAGCTGGCCGTGAAAGATGTCGCCACCGATGAGCCCGAACTCGCGTTCGAGATCGAGCGGCGAGAGTGCCCGGTAGCCAAGCAGCGATGAGAGAAAGTTGGGGCAGTGACTTTGCACCACGTCGAAGATCGCCTCCACCGCCTGCGTTTTGAGAGCATCCCAATCCGCCTCCGGATTGAACTGCTGGCAAAACAGTGAGGCCACATGTGCACCCGGCGGCGCGAGGCTGTCGTCGACCACGCTCGGGATCAGCATCTCGACGATCGGCTGGCGCGAGAACCCGTGTGCTTCCGCATCGCGCCAGGCCCGATCCATGTACGCCAGCGATGAACCGAACACGATGCCGCTGGCATGGTGCGGCCCGGGCTGAGGTGCGCAGTCAAAGCGCGGCAACTCCGACAGCGCCACGTTGATGCGAAACGATCCGGAGCCGCAGCGATAGCGGTCAATCGCCTGCGCAAAGTCGGCCGGCAGTTCGGACCGATCGAGCATTTTTTGGTACAGCAGCTTCGGGTTCACGTTGGCGGCCACAGCCCGCGCACGCACCACCTCGCCACTTGAAAGCTCCACACCCACCGCGCGACCGCGCTCGACGATCACGCGCTGCACGCCGGCCTCCACATCGATCTGCACGCCGCGCGCGCGTGCTTCATTGGCCATCAGCTCGGTGATCCTGCCCATGCCGCCGATCGCATGGCCCCACTTGCCCGGCTTGCCATTGACCTCGCCAAAGCAGTGATGCAGCAGCACATAGGCCGAGCCCGCCGCATACGGGCTCGCGTAGTTGCCAACGACCGAGTCCCAGCCGAGCAGGCTTTTCAGCGGCTCGGACTCAAAGGTCGCATCGAGCCAGTGGCCGGCGCTCTTGGTGAAGATATCGACCAGATCGCGCTGGCCTGATTGGGTTGGACCATGCGGCAGCCGCCCAAATTGCAGCAGCAGTTGCCCGGCGGCCACCAGGTCGCGCCAGCTTTGCACGACGAACGGCCCACCAAGATTGGGCGGCGCCTGCAGCACCCACTGCTTGAGGACATCGGCCAGCCGATCAAGCTGCGCGTAGTACTGCGGCAGCCGCGCCGCGTCCTTGGGTGAGAACGCTGCCACCTCCGCCTGCGTGGCCGCCAGATCACCGCCAAAGCGCAGCGCGCGGCCGGCATGAGGCCCATCGTGCAGCGGCACAAAGTTGGAATACGGCCGCTCGATGATCTTCAGCCCGCGCTCGACCAGCCGCAGGTCGTGGATGACGCGCGGGTTGAGCAGGCTCACCGTGTAGCTGGCGGTGGAATTGCGAAAGCCGGGGTGAAACTCTTCCGTGACCGCGGCACCGCCGACCACGCCGCGCTTCTCGACCACCCGCACCTTGAAGCCGGCGGCGGCAAGATAGCTGGCGCACACTAGGCCGTTGTGGCCGGCGCCAATGATGAGGACGTCGGGGTTGGTCATCGAAGACTTTGCGGTGACAAGCGCCGCGCATGTTAGCGGCGCTATGCGCAGGCGCCCGTTTCGGCAGACGTCAGCCGCCAGATTGAGTCGCGAGGTTCACCCGAAAGTTCAGCCGCGAGCTTCAGCCGCGAAAGTCAGCCGCCAAGCTCAGCCGCAAAGTCCAGCCACTGAGGGCCAGCGTTAACCAATAGGTGATGAACGAGGCGAGATACGCGAGCGCAAACAGATACGCCGCCATCACCAGCGGCCAACGCCAGCCGCCGGTTTCGCGCCGCACGGTCGCCAGCGTGGAGATGCATTGCGGCGCGAACACGTACCAGGCGAGCAGCGAGAACGCGGTGGCGAGGCTCCAAGTCTGCGCAATGATGGGGGCAAGCAGTTGCGCCGCGTCCTCTCCGGTTGCCGCCAGTGAGTACACCGTGCCGAGCGCACTCACCGCGACCTCCCGCGCGGCCAGGCCTGGCACCAGCGCAATGCTGATCTGCCAGTTGAAGCCAATCGGCGCAAACACGATTGACAGCGCGTGGCCGAGCATGCCGGGCAGGCTGTACTCGATCGGCGCGCCGGTGGCACCCGGCGGTGGCGCCGGAACGCTCGCCAGGATCCACAGCAGCACGGTGAGCAGCAGGATGATGGTGCCGACGCGCCGCTTGAAAATGACCACGCGCTGCGCAAGACCGGAATCCGTGAAGCGGGGATGAGGCAGAGGCAGACCCGGTTGTGATTGCGCCGCGCGTGAAAGCGATGCAGTTGGACGTTCGCGGCGACAGGAACCGCTAGCGATAGCCGGCGCGATCGAGAATCCGTTGCGCGGCGATCTGGCCTTTGCCGATCGACGAGATCGGTACGTTCTCCTGCTTGAACGTCCCGAGCGAGGCGAGTTCCGGATTGGACGCGAGTGCACCCTTGACCACCGGCCACTCGTTGTTGCCGCTGGCGAAGTAGGCCTGCGCCTCCGGGCTGGACAGGTACTCGAGGAAGCGGATCGCGTTGGCGCGATTGGGCGCGTTCTTCGCCACGCCACCGCCGGAGATGTTGACGTGCGTGCCGCTGGTGGCCTGGTTGGGCCACAGGAAGCCGACCTTGCTCACCAGGTCCTTTTCCTTCGGATCACGCAGCAGGCGCACCCAGTAGTAGGTGTTGGTGAGCGCCGCGCCGCACTCGCCACTGGCCACGCCCTTGATCTGGTCGGTGTCGCCACCGCGCGGCGGCCGCGCCATGTTGGCGACCACGCCCCGCGCCCACGCCTCGGTTGCGGCCTCGCCGTTGCGCTCGACCATCGCACCGATGAGCGAGAGCATGTAGGGGTGCGAGCCCGAGCGCGTGCACACCAGTCCCTTGTTGGCAGGATCAGCCAGCTTCTCGTAGGTGTCGACCTGGGATGCCTTGAGCCGGCTCTTGTCGTACACGATCACGCGGCCACGGGTCGAGAAACCGAACCACGAGCCGTCGTTGCTGCGCAAATTGGCAGGGATGCGCTCGTTGAGGATCTTGGAGTCGACCGGCGAGAACAATCCATCGACCTGCGCGCGCCACAGCCGCGCCGCATCGACCAGCAGGATCACATCGGCGGGGCTGTTGGCGCCCTCGTTTTTCAGGCGCTGGATGAGCGGCTCGTCGCCGAGCTCGATGCGATTGATCTTGATGCCGGTCTGCTTGGTGAAGTTCTCGTAAAGTGCTTCATCGGTCTGGTAGTGCCGCGCCGAATACAGATTGAGTACGCCTTGCGCACGGACGTCGGCGGCCACTCCAAGCACCAGTCCAGCCACCGTGCCGGCGATCAACATGCGCTGCAGCCAGCGCTCCCCGCGGGTCATTGCACTGCCTTGCATTTCCATCCTCCAGAGGTCGTTGGCAGGGGTTGACCCCTGCCGTCGCGTCGATGGCAAAAACAGTAACGCAACCCGTTCCTATTTGCAAATGATTCTCATTTGATCTAGACCAAGAATGACGCGAAAGGGTCCAAACGCCCGCGCCGGATGCGCGGGCTGCCCTGCCCTACCATGCGACCACCTCTGGCGAGACCTCGCTCGCTGACGGCTCCGAGGCATTCCGTCTGGAGCGAGACACGGCGACGCAGCACGAGCACTACATCACGCGGCCATTGATGACCTTCTTGCACCCCCTGAGCCGGCGCAGCTTTCTGGCGAGCACGGCGGCGCTGCTGGCCGCCTGCCAGACCACCGCGCCAACTCCGCCGCCGGCGGCGACAACACCGCAGGCGTTTCCCACGCCACCGCGCCCGCCACGGCTGGGCCTCGCACTCGGCGGCGGTGCTGCGCGTGGCTTTGCGCACATTGGCGTGATCAAGGCGCTCGAAGCGCAGGGCATCGTGCCGGACCTCATCGTTGGCACCAGTGCGGGCAGCGTGGTCGGTGCGCTCTACGCTGGCGGGTTCAACGGCTTCGAGCTGCAGCGCCTGGCATTGCAGATGGACGAGAACTCGATTGCCGACTGGTCGATGCCCGCGCGCGGCGTGCTGCGTGGCGAAGCCCTGCAGAACTTCATCAACAAGGCGCTCGATGGCCGCCCGATCGAAGCGCTGCCGCGCAAGCTCGCCATCACTGCCACTGACCTGCAGACCGGCGAGCTGGTGGTGTTCGAGCGCGGCAACACCGGCATGGCGGTGCGCGCATCGAGCAGTGTGCCGACGGTGTTTCAGCCGGCACTCATCAATGGCCGCGAGTACGTGGACGGCGGGCTGGTGAGCCCGGTGCCGACCGGGGTGGCTCGACGGCTGGGCGCGGACATCGTGATTGCGGTGGACATCTCTACGCGGCCAGCGGCGCAGTCGGTCGCAGGCTCGGTCGACGTGCTGCTGCAGACCTTCGCGATCATGGGACAGTCGATCGCCACCCACGAGTTGCAGGAGGCCGACGTGGTGATCCGCCCGGCACTAGGCGCCGTTCGAGGCACCGACTTTGCCGCCCGCAACCTATCGATTCTCGAAGGCGAGGCGGCGGCTAGCGCTCGCATGAAGCGCATTCAGGCGCTCATTCAGGAGGGATCGGCCCGGGCGAAAACACGGCCGGCAGCGCCTGTGCAGCGCTGATCTGCGCGACGGCGTCCGGCGGCACGATTCGCCGCGCGCCGTTGTAGCGGCGCTGCCAGTACGCCAGGTCCATCGACTCGACCTTCACCTGTCCGCGCCGTGCCGGCGCGTGCACGAAGCTGCCGTCGCCGATGTAGATGCCGACATGC
>JBIIZX010000501.1:0-2815 GCA_044346055.1 Burkholderiaceae bacterium
GATAACTTGCCGCGATCGCAAAGACCCAGCAGCGGAGCGCATCGAGCCACGCAAGGGCGCCTTCATGTCCGGGAGGCAGGCGGGCGGCGCACAGCCCCGCGAGCTGGGACGAACGAAGCGCGCCCCTAAGGGAGTTGTCGACGCGCTCGCTTGGCTCGACCCGCGGCAGCACGGGCGCGTTGGCGGATTGCGCCCAAAGGACCTGGCCGAGTTCCACAAGCGGTTTGAGGGCTGGCAGGTCCGGAACCCAATTGCGCAGCTGCTGGATGACGGGTCCGCGACTGATGAAGCCGGTGACTGCGCCAAGGAGAAGTGCGCTGTCGGTGCTTCCGGCGAGGGCGACAGCGCGCTTTGCGCCTTGCTCTACGCCCTTGTCGGCTGCCCAATCAAGAAATGCTAGGACTTTCGGGTGCCCGAAGGTCACCGCGATGTCCGGGCCGCTGGGCTCGGCTTCCTGTCCTGCCGGGCTCAATCGTTGTTTTGCGGCAGTCCTGGGGCGATGGTCCCGCGGCATTGGCTATGCGACAAACCATTGAAGGACAACAATTTAAATCGATTTCGACCAAAAGAGCATGTATAATACATATAAATTTGGCTTGGTGTCATAACCTTCTGGCTGCGTGTTTGGGCGGCGGTGATCGACAGCGTGCTTGTTTGCGTGCTGATCTTTCCGATCCTCACGGCGGTTTATGGAACCGCGTACTGGGACAGCGCCGAACTCATCCGCGGCCCCGTGGACTTTCTGCTGTCCTGGGTGGCACCTGCGGTCGCGGTGGTGCTGTTCTGGATCGCGCGACAGGCGACGCCGGGAAAGATGGCCATCGGTGCGCGCGTCGTGGACGCAAAGACCGGCGGCAAGCCGGGTACCGGGCAGTTGATCGTTCGGTACCTTGGCTACTACGTCTCGATGGTGCCGCTGCTGCTTGGCCTCATCTGGGTGGCGTTTGATCCGCGCAAGCAGGGCTGGCACGACAAATTGGCCGGCACGGTCGTGGTACGAAAGAAGAGCGGGGTAACGCAGGCAGTGAGGTTTAGCGGCGGCCGCTGAGGCCGCCTTGACGGCTCCCGCTGAGCAAGACTGAAGGTCAACCCGTCTTGCGCTTGCGCGACGCCGCCTTGGCCTGGGCGAGGAAGCCGGACGCGTTGTCAGGATTGCGCAGCCAGATGCACAGGGCGACCGCCGTGTCCTCGTTCAGCGCATCGACAATCGCCCGTTGGCCCTCCGGGTTGCCGCGTTCCTGGATCACCGCCTGCGCGGCCGCCTTCACCGCGTCCATGTCCACCTTCAAATCGTCCATGCGCTGCACTTGCGCAGACGCGAAGGTCCACCGTCCAAACAATCCACTGAGTTCGGCATCGATACTTGCGCTCATAGGCTTCACGTCACAGTTCAGGTAGAGATCCGGCGAGCAAGGGGCCGGGAAACGGAGACGTACAATTTAGCCGATGTGCGCAGTTGTTCATGCTTGCGGGTCGACTTAAGGTTACATAACACACATTATCCGCATACATAATATTAACCGCGCTGCACCGCGCAGCCGGATTGCATGTAGCTAAATCTTGCCGCTACCGCCGTGGGAAGACCGGAAACATTCACTTCTGCAAATATGTTCCAGATTTGACTACATGCGAGAGCCACCTCGCAACGAGTCCGCGATTTGGCTACACCGTCGCCCCGCAGAACATCAAGAGGAGCTCCGGCGGCTTTGACTACCGGTCCTGGGTGTCGCCGGTACAACCGTCCCAGGGCCACATCAAAGAGGGGCAATCTTCGGCCGGAGACCTTCCGCGCGACTCTCGCCGACGTTACCTCTCCAGACTTTCGAGAGTGAGCAATGACCTTCGAAAGACGCTCTTCTTGGAGAAACGCCATCCATAAGCCAAATGGCCAGGGACGCAAGCAATTAGCTACAGCGAGAAAATCTCCGGCCACGTGGCCAAACATTAGCTTCCGCCACTGACTATCCGCGCCAGTTCAATTCTTCTATTCGGATTCGTCGTCCGGGTTTCCGCTCTCGAGCGGGAAAAACTGTCCCCCCGACTCCAAGATGATCGTGGTTACGGTAAGGGGACGTTCTGAACGAGTGAGCCGAAACGTTTCAACTTCCCCATTCTTCTGCCGGAACTGAACCGGCACTTCGCGCTCCAATTTCTCGATCAGTTCCAGGAACAGTGCCTTATGGGCCGGAGGAAAGTGAATATCTGAAGCGTGCGCCACGCCTGAGACTTTTTTGCCGCCCGAACCTACGAAGCCGAAGTTGTGAGGCACCGGCCGCGATTCAGCGGTGAGAAAGTCGCATCGCGCCAGCGATCGAAGGAGCGCGTACTTCTCATCGTCCGACCCCTCCGCGGCGTAGGCCTTCCCAGCGATTCGGAATACGTCGCCGTACACGTCGGCAAAAACCCAGAGGTTCAGCACTATTTCGGGGTCGCCAACTGGAGTCGGCAACTTCTCGATCGGTCCGAACGGGTCCTCAGTCATTGCCTTGAGTCGCCAGCCAACAGTACGAGAGACAATGTCGTAATACTCCTAAATTCAAGTACCGGTACGAGCGAGAAGGTTGCTTCCCTGTATCTGCCTATCGATGATTCGAGGGTAGTTGGCGCTTCAGGGGCTGTTTTCGTTTGCTCAATGAATTGCTTGCCCGCAGCAGCTTTGTGAGCGTCGCCTCTGCTCGCTCCAGCTGCTGCTTGCTTGACGTTGCAACCGCCTCAGTGCGGGCTAGCCGCTCTCGTAGCGATTGGACCTCATGGTCTCGCTTCGTGATACCGGTCTCAAGTCGCTTAGCGTCTGCTGCAGCCCTGCGTTGCTGCT
>JBIIZX010000083.1:0-9442 GCA_044346055.1 Burkholderiaceae bacterium
CACCGCCTGATTAAGCGGCAGCTTGGCAAAGTCGACCTTCAGCAACTCGTCCTTGCGGGCCTGGGTGATGTTCTGGCGGGTGCGGGCATCGAGCACCGAGCCGTTGGCAAAGAGGTAGCTGGCGGTGGGATCGACATACAGCACGTCACTACTGACAACTACTTCGTACCAGCCAAAGGGCGTGCGCGCCACGCTGGTGGGCGAGATGTTGAAGGTTTGTTGCAGGCGCGTGCGAATCGCCTGTTCTTCGGCGCTCGGCGGTGCCGCTGGTGTCGCGCCCTTGCGCTGGTTGGCAGTATTGGTCTGCGCCAGGGCCAGTGAGGCAAACAGGGCCAGTAGCGCGGTCAGCAAAGCTCGTTTCATCAACGTCTCCAAAGCAGATCAAAAGCGGTGGTGTGCAACTCAAAAAGCGCACCGAGAGTAAGTCCCCGACGCACCTACATCGCCAAAGCACGTCACCGCAGCGCGGCGGATCATGTCAGCGGCGTCAGCGGGCCGATCAACCCATGGCGTGCCGAATCAGGGCCCGTTTAAGCGGACCGACCGCGTTCAATGCGGCCATGCCGGCATTACGCGCCCGCCGCACCAGCGGGTCATCCCAAGCAAACAATCGCGCCAGGCCGTCCGTGGTCCAGCGCATGAGGTCGATCGCCTCGGCCCGGCGCCGCGCATAGCGCCGGAGCACCACCGCGTCGCCCACGCTGCGCCAGCTTTCACGCATGCGCAGCGTATCGAGCAACATGGACACATCCTGCAGACCAAGGTTCAATCCCTGGCCGGCGAGCGGATGCACGACATGCGCAGCATCGCCGATCAGGGCCACGCCGGCCGCCGTGAGCCGATCAACGCGCAGTCGACGCAGCCGAAAGGCATGTGCCCGGCTGGTGCCGCCGTCTCCGGCGCCCAGCGGCTGCAGGGCTCCAAGCCTGTTGCCCAGGCCGCGCGTTGAACGTCCCGGCGTGCCTTGTCCGTTCGGCGTCGCCAGAACGCGTCGGCCCACGCGCTCGGCCAGTTCCTGCGGCGCCAAGGCCTGCAGCTGCTGCGCGAGCGCATCGGGCGCCGACCAGACCAGCGAGACGGCCCGGCCGGGCAGGGGCAGCAAGGCGACCACGCCTTCGTCTGTAAACCACTGCCACGCCACGCCCTCATGCTGCTGTTCAATGGCAAGGTTCATCACGACCGCGGTCTGGTCATACGACACGACCTCGGCAGTCAAGCCAGCGGCCGTACGCACGTCGCTGTCAGCGCCGTCGGCACCGATCACCAGTTGCGCCTGCAGGCTGCGGCCATCGGCCAGCACCACGTCCACACCAGCCGCATGCGAACGCAGTGACTGCATCGGCGCCAGTTGGCGGCTGATGCCGGGCGCCATGTCGACGCCGAGTGCCAGCACGCGCAGCAGTTCGCGCTCCTCGGCCACGGTCGCCAGGCGCTCGACTGCGGTGGCGTAGGCATCGAAGCTCAACTCTTCGCCAGCATCGCCAAACACGCGCATGCGTTCGACCTTCTGCACGCGCGCCGGATCGACCTGCGACCACGCGCGCAATTGCTGCAGCAGGCGCAGGGAGGCCGGCGACAGCGCATAGACGCGCGCGTCAAAGGCGGGGCTAGGAGGTGCAACGCGCAACGCCGGGCCGACGAGCGTGACGCGCAGGCCGAGCTGCGACAGCCCGAGGGCGGCCGCCATCCCAGCCACGCCGCTGCCAATGACGGCAACGTAGGTGGCGTGGGGGTCGCTCATCGAAGAAGGGGTGTTGGTGGCCAAGGACGGAATCGAACCGCCGACACAAGGATTTTCAATCCTCTGCTCTACCGACTGAGCTACTTGGCCGACTTGAAAGGCCCTCCCAATGCACAGGGCCACGCGGAAGGGTCGACATTATATCCGAGGCTCCGCGGCGTCGTTCTTCGCGCTGTTGTTCGTGCTTTGTTTGTGCCGCTGTTCGCGCATTCACTCGTGCCGCAGCGCCACGGCACACGGTCCCGACCAACCCGGCCTCGGACATTGAACTCACGCGCGAGTACTTGCAGTACCTGCGCGAGACGATGGGCAGCGCAGTGGCAGACCTGACGTCGTTTGATGAGGTCTACGTCGAGACCGACTGGTCGCGCCATGCAGAGCTGCCCGCCGTCGAGGCGGCCAACCGCATCAACGCCTACGACAACTTCCTGCGCATGCAGCAGGAAGCGCTTGGGAAGGAGCGGGACCGCGCACCGGTCACACTCAACGATTACCGCTCACCGCACACCGCACACCGCTCACCGCTCACCGCTCACCGCTCACTGATCACTGATCAGTTCAGATCAATCACCCGATTGGCCACCGCCACGCAATCCTTGATGTGCTGCTCGCCCAGATACTTAAGCGCCGCAAATGACAGCGTGGCGGCCACCGCCTGTCCGGCGATCGGCACGTAGCGCGCCAGCGAGCGCGTGGCCACACGCTTGGCCACCTGCTTGATGGTGAGTGCCACCACCTCCCGCGTGATGGCGCGGCCGACGGCGGAGCGGTCGAGCGAGCTGATCGCCTTGTAGACGCTCATGCGCCGCTCCTTGGCCAGCAGCTCGATCTGCATTGGCGTCAGGCCAAACTCGCTGTTGATCTCTTCCAGCATGCGCGTGAGCATGCCGACGTCGACCATCAGGTCCAAGCCGGGAATGGGCACGATCGCCGCGCTGGCCGAGACAATTGCGCGCTGCGTCACCATGCGGCTGCAATGATGGGCGATCTGGTCCACGTCGCGCTGATGCTCGGGTAGCAGCGCGGGCGGGCTCGGCGGCTTGGTGTTGCGGCGGGCGCGAAACGGCGTCATCGGCGGCAAAGTCATTGGCAGCGAAGGCGGGACGACCCAAAGGGGCACTGATTGCCCCCACTGTAGCGGGGCAGAACGGCCCTGCCTGCCCGTGAGCACGCCAGTAGCTCGCCATTCGCCCGCTATGAGCACCCCACGTTCACCCCACGCGCAGGGCAACGCGCCGGCTGATCTAGGTCATGGTTGCGCTGCCACGGGGTGCGTTACTCTGCCGACCATCCAAAGGGCTGCCGGCGGGTCGCCGTGCAGCTTGGCTGAAGCAACTATAATTTCTGCCCCATCAAGGGCTTACTGCGGGACACACCGCGCATGGAGCACGAGCCCGACCCGGCTCCCCCGATGCAACTTCTGACGCTGGGCATCAACCACCAGACCGCGCCGCTTGCGCTGCGCGAACGGCTGGCATTCGTGCCCGACGAAGTGGGCGGCATCATCGCGCGCCTGCGCGACCGCCTGAGCGACAGCGCAGCCGGCCGGGTGACCGAGGCAGCCATCGTCTCCACCTGCAACCGCACCGAGCTGTATTGCGCGGTTGAGAAGCCCGAGGCCGCCGGCGACGCGCTGGCACAATTCATTGCCAGCACCAAGCAGGTCGATGCCGGCGACATCAAGCGCGCCTCGTACATGCTGCCGCAGGGCAATGCAGTGCGCCACGCCTTCCGGGTGGCCAGCGGGCTCGACTCGATGGTGCTGGGCGAACCGCAGATCCTGGGCCAGATGAAGCAGGCCGAGCGCCTGGCGCGCGACGCCGGCGGCATGGGCCTGCTGCTCAACCACCTGTTCCAGCGCACCTTTGCCGTGGCCAAGGAAGTGCGCAGCACGACCGAGATCGGCACCCAGTCGGTGTCGATGGCGGCCGCGGCCGTGCGGGTGGCCGAGCGGATCTTTGGCGCCCTTGGCGAGAGCAACATCCTGTTCGTGGGCGCCGGCGAGATGATCGAGTTGTGCGCCGCGCATTTTGCCGCGCGCCAGCCCAAGTCGATCACGGTGGCCAACCGCACCGAGGAGCGCGCGCACGCGCTGGCGGCCAAGCTGCATGGCCAGGCCATCGGCCTGTCGGAGCTGCCCACCAGCATGCACAAGTACGACATCGTCGTGTCCTGCACGGCGAGCACGTTGCCGATCATTGGCCTGGGTATGGTGGAGCGCGCCATCAAGGCACGGCGCCATCGCCCGATGTTTATCGTCGACCTGGCGGTGCCACGCGATGTGGAGCCCGAGGTGGCGCGCCTGAACGACGTCTACGTGTACACGGTCGATGATCTGGGCCGCATCGTGCAGACGGGCACCGAGGTGCGCCAGGCCGCGGTGGCGCAGGCCGAGGCGATCATCGAGAACCGGGTGCGTGACTTCGAGACCTGGCTGCGCGACCGCGCGGCGGTCCCGGTGATCCAGAACCTGCGGTCGCGCGCCGACGACTTGCGCTCGCACGAGTTGGATCGCGCGCGCCGGCGCCTGGCCAACGGCGACTCGCCCGAGCACGTGCTCGAACAGCTGGCGCAATCACTGACCAACAAGTTCCTGCACGCCCCGCTGTCGGCCCTGCACGAGGCCGCCGGCGACGACGAAGCGGCCCGCGCGCGCCTGATGGCAACGCTGGCGCGCTTCTACTCGCACCCCTCCGACCACTAAATTCGCGCTTTGCCCCACGGCCCGCGCCTGCCGCGTGCCGTGCCCTTGGCCATTGCTCGCGCCTGTTGCGACCGCTCACCGCTCGACTCTTACCGCCTTCATGAAACCTTCCATGCATTCCAAGCTGCAGCAGCTGAACACGCGGCTGCAGGAGATTGACCGCCTGCTCTCGGCGGAGGACGCCACCCGCGACATGAACCGCTATCGGGCGCTCGGCCAGGAGCGGGCGGAGATCGAACCGGTGGTGAACCGCTTCATCGAGTACCGCAAGGCGCAGGCCGACGAGCTCGGCGCGCAGGAGATGCTTGGCGACCCTGACATGAAGACGCTGGCGGAAGAAGAGATCCACGCGGCGCGCGCGCGGCTTGAAAACCTGGAAGCCGACCTGCAGCGCCTGCTGCTGCCCACCGACCCCAATGATGAGCGCAACGTGTTCCTGGAGATCCGCGCAGGCACGGGCGGCGATGAATCGGCGCTGTTTGCCGGGGCGCTGCTGCGCATGTACCTGCGCTATGCCGAGCGCAACCGCTGGAAGACCGAGATGATCTCGGAGTCCGCCTCGGATCTCGGTGGCTACAAGGAGGTGATCGTCCGCATCGAGGGCCAGGGCGCATATTCAAAGCTCAAGTTCGAGTCCGGCGGCCATCGCGTGCAGCGAGTACCCGAGACCGAGGCGCAGGGCCGCATCCACACCAGCGCCTGCACGGTGGCCGTGCTGCCGGAGGCCGACGAGATCAACGACGTGAAGATCGACCCGACCGAGATCCGCATCGACGTCTACCGCGCCTCGGGTGCCGGCGGCCAGCACGTCAACAAGACCGAGAGCGCAGTGCGCATCACGCACCTGCCCACCAATCTGGTGGTGGAGTGCCAGGACGACCGCAGCCAGCACAAGAACAAGGAGCGCGCGATGAAGATCCTCGCCGCACGCATCAAGGACAAGCAGGTGCAGGAGCAGCAGAAAAAGGAGGCGTCGCAGCGCAAGAGCCTCATCGGTTCCGGCGATCGCAGCGAGCGCGTACGTACCTACAATTTTCCGCAGGGCCGCGTGACGGATCACCGAATCAACCTCACGCTTTACCGGATCGACGCCATCATGGACGGCGATATCAACGAGTTGTCGCAGGCCCTGACCGCAGAGTTCCAGGCAGAGCAGCTCGCCGCGTTGGGAGAGAACGGATAGATGAACGGACCGACAGATTCACCGTTGGGACGCACCAGGACCGAGCGCGACAGCTTCGGCCCGATCGAGGTGCCGGCCGACCGCCTGTGGGGCGCGCAGACACAACGGTCGCTGGAGCACTTTGCGATCTCCACCGAGAAGATGCCAGTGGAGCTCATTCATGCGCTGGTGTGCGTCAAGCGCGCGGCCGCGCAAGTCAACGCCGCACTGGGCCTGCTTGACACCGACAAGGCGCGCGCGATCGTGGCGGCCGCCGATGAGGTGCTCGCGGGCAGGCATGCGCAGGAATTTCCGCTGGCGGTGTGGCAAACCGGCTCGGGCACGCAGACCAACATGAACGTCAACGAGGTGCTGGCCAACCGCGCCTCTGAGCTGCTGGGCGGCAGCCGCGGCCCGCAGCGCCGTGTGCATCCGAACGACGAGGTCAACCTTGGCCAGTCGTCCAACGATGTCTTTCCCACCGCCATGCATGTGGCCGCAGCCATCGCCATCGAGCGGCGCATGCGCCCGCAACTGCTGAACCTGCGGCGCGCGCTGGAGGCCAAGGCCGATGCGTTTGTGGGCGTCGTGAAAATCGGCCGCACCCATTTGCAGGACGCGACACCGCTCACGCTGGGCCAGGAGTTCTCGGGCTACGTGGCGCAGCTCGACCTGGCCGATAACGCGGTCACCGCCACGCAGGGCGCGCTGCTGGAGCTTGCGATCGGTGGCACCGCCGTGGGCACCGGACTGAACGCGCACCCGGAGTTTGGCGTGCGTGTTGCGGCACAACTGGCGCGCGAGCTGCACCTGCCGTTTCGCAGCGCCGACAACAAGTTTGCCGCGCTCGCGGGCCACGAGCCGCTGCTGGCGCTGCACGGCGCGTTGAAAACGCTGGCAGCGGCGCTGAACAAGATTGCCAACGACGTGCGCTGGCTGGCCAGCGGGCCGCGCGCCGGGCTGGGTGAGATCCGCATCCCGGAGAACGAGCCAGGCTCGTCGATCATGCCGGGCAAGGTCAATCCCACCCAGTGCGAGATGCTGACCATGGTCGCGACGCAGGTGCTCGGCAACGATGTGGCCGTCAACATCGGCGGCGCCTCGGGCAATTTCGAGCTCAATGTGTTCAAGCCGATGATTGCGCACAACCTGCTGCAGAGCGTGCGCCTCTTGGCCGACGGCATGGCGAGCTTCGAGACGCACTGCGTGCAGGGCATCGAGCCCAACCGCGAGCGCATCGATGAACTGCTCCGCCGTTCGCTGATGCTGGTGACGGCGCTGGCGCCGCATATCGGTTACGACAAGGCGGCGGCAATCGCCAAGACCGCGGATGCGCAGGGCGCGACCTTGCGTGAGGCCGCGATTGCCTCGGGCCACGTCACCGCAGAGCAGTTCGAGCGCTGGGTGCGCCCTGAGCAGATGCTCGGGCCCACTTCGCCGCGATGACGCCACGATGACGCCACGATGAAGCCACAATGACAGTTGCAGCCCTGCTGGCGGGTAGTGGGCTGCCGGCCAGCGAGGCGCGCGCGCTGCTGGCGCTTCTGCTGCAGCGGCCACGCGAGTACGTGCTCGCGCATCCTGAGATTGCCGTTGACGCGGCGCTTGGTGTGCGCTTTGACGCGCTCGCTGGCGCGCGACGCGACGGCGTACCGCTGGCCTATCTGCTGGGTGAGCGCGAGTTCTACGGCCGCAGCTTCAGTGTCACGCCGGCCGTGCTGGTGCCGCGCCCGGAAACCGAATTGCTGGTCGAGTGCGCGCTGGAGTGCTTGTCCGGCACCTCGGCCGCGACCGGCATGGCCCCGCGCGTCCTCGACTTGGGCACCGGCTCCGGTTGCATCGCGATCAGCCTCGCACTGGAGCGGCCCGCTGCCCAGGTTGTTGCGGTGGACCGCAGCAGCGCGGCGCTCGACGTGGCACGGCACAACGCGAACGCCTTGGGTGCCCGCGTCGAGTTCCTGCTAGGCGACTGGTATGCGGCCGTCACCGGCCAGTTTGATCTGATCGTGGCCAACCCACCCTATGTGGCGCCGGGCGACCCGCACCTGCACGCCTTGCGCCATGAGCCGAGTGCGGCGCTCGTCGCGGCGGACGCAGGGCTGGCCGACTTGCGCAGCATTGTGACCGGCGCTGTGCGACACCTGGCGCCGGGAGGCTGGCTGGCGGTCGAGCACGGCCATGACCAGGCGGCCGCGGTGCGTGAGCTCTTTGCCGCGCAGGGCTTCGAAGACATTGCGTCGGTGCGTGACCTGCAGGGCATCGAGCGCGTGGTGCGGGGTCGGATGTGCTGATGCTGCCGGGGCTCCAGTGCATTCGCTCCACCGCCATTGCCCCCACTGCCTTTGCTCCTCTTTTTGCCTGGTTTGCGCCGCCCGCGGCGCGCCCCCTACACTTGACCGCGAGCAGAACCAATCTTCAAAGGAACAAGCGCCATGGACGCCAAGGAATTCATCCACAAGACCGTCACCGATCACCCCGTCGTGCTGTTCATGAAGGGCAGCGCGCAGTTCCCGCAGTGCGGGTTCTCGGGCCGTGCGGTGCAGATCCTCAAGCAGTGCGGCGTGACCAACCTCGTCACCGTCAATGTGCTCGAGGACGAGGACGTGCGCCAGGGCGTGAAGGAGTTTGCCAATTGGCCGACCATCCCGCAGTTGTACGTCAAGGGCGAGTTCGTCGGTGGCTCGGACATCCTGAGCGAGATGTTTGAAAGCGGCGAGTTGCAGGAGCTGCTGAAGAGAGTGACCGCCGTCTAGTAGCGCCGCCTTGTCTGTCACCCATGGCGCTGGCGTGAAGCGCATCGTCGTCGCCATCACCGGCGCCTCGGGCGCCATTTACGGCGTGCGCCTGCTGCAGCACCTGCGCGCGACCGGCTCGGTCGAGTCGCACCTGTTGCTGTCGAATGCCGGTGTGCTCACCGCGCATCAGGAACTGGGGCTCAAGCGCGGCGACATCGAAGCACTGGCGCATGTCGTGCACAACGTCAACGACATTGGCGCTAGCGTGGCTTCCGGCTCGTTCGATCATGCCGGCATGGTGATCGCGCCGTGCTCGATGAAGACGCTGGCGGCCTGTGCACTTGGCCTGGCCGATAACCTGATCAGCCGCGCCGCCGACGTAGCGTTCAAGGAGCGCCGCCGCGTGGTGCTGCTGGTGCGCGAAGCACCGCTGAACCTCGCGCACATCCGCAACATGGAAAGCGTCACGCTCATGGGCGGCATCGTCTTTCCGCCCGTGCCCGCGTTCTATCAGCGCCCCAAGAGCCTGGAAGAAATGGTCGACCACACACTGGCGCGCGTGCTCGATCTCCTGGAGGTCCAGACCGAATTGGCCCCGCGCTGGCAGGGCATGGGGCGGATTGAGGATTGAGGATTGAGGACTGCGCGCTGGCCAAGCGAGCGCCAGCGAACGGGCCAGCGCCTCGTGTCCGCAGCGCGCAGCGCGCAGGACACCACATTGAAAAGCGTCTGGCTTTGCCAGCGCTTTTCAACTCAACCTAGCGCGAGCGGTGCACGTGCGGCCGGAAGACCGGCGGCGAAGGCTCATGCCGGCTCAACCGGCGTGAGGCTCGCGTAGCGAGCGGCCGAAGCCACGCTCTTCCGATAGCGTACACCTCAAGCGAACTCAAAATCTCCGCGCAAACCCCACCTGGAAAAAGCTCGCCTTGAACTCGCCAAGGTTGGGACTGCCTTCGCCGCCAAGGCGCAGGCCGCTGCGCTGCGTGTAGTAGTCGTACTTGGCGTCGAAGATCCACTTGTTCCAGTTCATCTGCCCCTTCAGGCCGAGCGTGATGCCGCCAAAGGCGGACAGGCGCTGGTCGGCGGTGAAGTACGGCGGG
>JBIIZX010000084.1:0-9402 GCA_044346055.1 Burkholderiaceae bacterium
GTTCTTCCACAACCTCGTCTTCGACAGCCTGGAGGCGCTGGAGAACCAACTCGAATGCGGGCTTCGCGACCTCGAAAGCGATCTTCCTCGGGTGCGTTCCATCGTTTCTTGGCCATGGCTAAATAGTAGCCTTTTGAATTAGACGTGCGGCTGGTTCAGACGATGACCGGCTCAGGCTCCAGCGCCACGCCAAACTTGTCGGCCACCTTGGCCTGCACCTCGCGGGCGAGTGCGAGGATCTCGGCGCCGGTTGCGCCACCGCGATTGACGAGCACCAGCGCCTGCTTCTCGTACACGCCGGCACGGCCACGGGTGGCACCTTTGAGCCCCGCGGCTTCGATGAGCCAGCCCGCGGCGAGCTTGTAGCGGCCGCCTGAGAGCGGATAGCTCACCAGTGACGGGAAGTGCCGCACCAGCTCGGCCTGCTTCTCGCGCGAGACGACCGGATTCTTGAAGAAGCTGCCCGCATTGCCGATCACCGCCGGATCGGGCAGCTTGCGGCGGCGGATGGCGACTACCGCGTCAAAGATGTCGAGCGCCGTGGATTGCGTGAGTCCGCGCGCCTTCAGTTCATTGTCCACATCGGCGTAGCCACGCACTGGCTGCCAAACCTTGGGCAGTGCCAGCGTGATGGACAGGATGGCGTAGCGGCCCGGGGTGGCGTGCTTGAACACGCTGTCGCGGTAGCCAAACTGGCAGTCAGTCAGCGACAGCGTGACCTGCCGCTGTGCCTCGAAGTCCCAGGCCTGCAGGGATTCAAAGCGCTCGGCCAGTTCAAGACCGTAGGCGCCGATGTTCTGCACGGGTGCCGCGCCGCAGCTGCCCGGGATCAGCGCCATGTTTTCCAGCCCGGGCCGGCCACTGCGCACCAGCTGTTCGACCACGCCATGCCAGTTCTCGCCGGCACCCACCTCGACGCGCCAATGCGCCTCGCTGGGCGCGAGTTCACGCACGCCCGACACGTCGACCTTGAGCACGAGCGCATCGACATTCCCGGTGAGCAGCACGTTGCTGCCGCCACCGAGCACGAGCCGCGGCAGCGCTGACAACGCGGCATCGGCGCAAAGGGCTTCAAGGTCCGCTGCACTGCGCACGCGCAGCAGCGCGCGCGCACGCGCCGCAACGCCAAAGGAGTTCAGCGGCTGCAAGGCAACGTCGTTCTCAATCACAAGAGGCATGGGCGGATTATCCCGGACTTAAACTCGAAGCTGAGCCAGCCCGTGGTCGCGACGCTCAATCCTCAATCCTCAATCCTTGGTCCTCAGATTCCATGCCCTCATTCGACGCCGTCTCCAAGCCCAACCTGGTCGAACTGCGCAACGCCGTGGACCAGGCCAACAAGGAAATCACCACCCGCTTCGACTTCAAGGGCTCGGATTCGCGCATCGAGTCCAAGGCAGAGAGCAAGGAATCCGAACTCATCGCATTTGCCGACGACGACTTCAAGCTTGGGCAGGTGCGGGACGTGCTCCTGTCCAAGCTGGCCAAGCGGCAGGTCGATGTGCGCTTCCTAGATCTCGCCGCCAAGCCCGAGAAGATGAGTGGCGACAAGCTCAAGCAGACTATCAAGGTCAAGAACGGTATCGAGCAGACCATCGCAAAGAAGGTCGTTCAAACCATCAAGGACAGCAAGCTGAAGGTCACCGCGAGCATCCAGGGCGATGCCGTGCGCGTGCAAGGCGCCAAGCGCGACACGCTGCAGGAAGCGATTGCCCTGCTGCGCGCCAAGGTGACCGAGGTGCCGCTGCAGTTCGAGAACTTCCGGGACTGAACCCGCGGTCGGCTGGGTTAAGAGCGCCGCGGACTGCGGCTTGCACCAAGGTCTCCGTCTCGGCAAGGCATCTTCTGCGCCGCGGACCACGCGGCTTCTCGCGCCTGTCGCCGGCTGTCCTGCGGCGCTCGGCAGTGGCGCCTGCACGACCCAAATGCCAGGGCTGTTCTCTGATGGCGTTAGATCAACCTTTCATCGGAAGGGAAAAAGTCCCTTACAAATCAGACTTGTAATCAAACGGATTAGCCCTTATGATGCAACGCACAAGGTATGCAAATGAAACCGCGCGCGCGCACCTACGACCCGTTTTCCTCTGCCAGCACCTGGGCGCCCCGCCCGGAGAAACCGGCGTTTGCGCATACCGCTGCCAACAGCAGCTTCATGGCAACGCAAGGCCCGCTGTCGCAGCTGAACGTCGGGCTTCAGCCTTCGCGTGCGGCCCAGCAAAACGCGGCCGAGCGCTCGGCACTGGAGGCGCGCTACCCGGCCATTGCGCTGGCGATCACTCTGCTCTGGGGCTACCCGGAGATGAACGACTACTTCAGCAAGCTGTGGCTGTCAGATGGTCAGTCCGAGCCGATCGACCCCGAGGCGATGGCGGACCTCATGCTGCTGGCTCGGATTCACCAGCACCTGGCGCCAACGCGCCCGCAACGGTCGATGGCCACCATGCTGGGCACCGATCAAAGCCGGTTCCTGGACGAGGACCGCTGGTCGATGAACCGGCGCCGGCGCTGAGGCATCGCGCGGGCTGCTCGGCTAGTCTCGCTGGCCGGCCTTTTTCCTCAAGTCCCCTAAGTCCCCAAAGTCCCGAAGTCCGTAAGCGCTCTCTGGTCCTCTGGTTTTGTCAGTCCCGCCGCAGTCCCTGGCTCCAGCGCGCATAAAGTCGCCCGGCAATCGCATTGAGCCGCGCGCTGCGCGCAGCAAGGTCACGCCGGATCTCCGCTACGTCCTGCACGCCCTGCGCGCGGCCTGCGCGCTGCTCCTGCGCGATCTCCTGCGCGCCGCTGCGAGTCCAGTCCTGCACCAGCTCCGGCGTCATTTCGCAGTGAAACTGCATCCCCAGATGGGCGAACGTTCCGCGGTCGATCACATAGGCCTGGTTGGCGCACAGCGGACTTGCCATGAAGTTGCGCGCACCCGAAGGCAAGGCAAAGGTGTCGCCATGCCACTGGAAGATCTCCATGCTGCACGGCGCATCGGCTCCGAGCCACTCGCGGGCCAGCGCTTCATCCGTCACCGCCAGCGGCTGCCAGCCGATCTCCTTGACATGGTGCCGCGTCACCGGCGCCCCCAGCGCCTTGGCGATCAGTTGCCCGCCCAGGCAATGGCCAATGACCGGCACACCGGCCGCATCCGCACCGCGAATGAGAGCGCATTCAGGTTCGATGAACGGCAGCGGATCATTGACGCTCATCGCCCCGCCCATGAAGCACAGGCCGGAGAACTCCTGCGCCCGCGCGGGCACGGCCGCGCCTGCGTCCAGCGGCACCACCACAAAGGGCAGTGACTCGGCCTGCAGCCAGGTCGCAAAGTAGCCAGGCGGCGTGTCAGCCTCGTGCTGGAAGATGGCGATTGGACGCAAGGCGAGACCGGTGAGTTGATGGCGATTGCGTCGATCGGCGGCGCGGGTTCCGCGCCCGGCCTTCTGCGTCAAGCGTTACGCGCCAAGCGCCCTGGCGTGCTCCGGAAGCCGTCTCGGCTACGCGACCGACTTGTAGCGCCGGGTGCCACCAATGATCTCGCCAAAGCGAGCTCGTATCGCGCGCTCGATGCCCGCTGCGTCGAGGCCGACGCTCGCCAGTAGCTTGGCGGTGTCGCCATGGTCAACAAACTGATCAGGCAGACCGAGAAGCAGGAGCGGTTTTTCGATGCTTTCGGCAGCCAGCGCCTCGGCCACCGCACTGCCCGCGCCGCCGATCACCGCGTTCTCCTCCACCGTCACGAGAGCGTCGTGGGTGGCGGCCAGCTTCTTGATCAGCGCCACATCGAGCGGCTTGACCCAGCGCATGTTGGCCACAGTTGCATCGAGCAACTCGGCCGCGGCCAGCGCCGGCGGGACCATCGAGCCAAAGGCAAGGATGGCGATACGCGGCTCGGCTGCCTGCCGCTTGACCTCACCCATGCCCACAGGCAAGGCTTTCAGCTCCTGCTCAATGGCCACCCCGGTGCCGGTGCCACGCGGGTAGCGCACGGCGGCCGGACCGTCGTGCAGGAACGCCGTGGTCAGGAGCTGGCGGCATTCGTTCTCGTCGCTCGGCGCGGCAATGATCAGGTTGGGAATGCAGCGCAGGTATGAGAGGTCAAACGCGCCGTGGTGGGTGGCGCCGTCATTGCCCACCAGCCCGCCGCGATCGAGTGCGAAGGTGACATCAAGGTTCTGGATCGCCACGTCGTGGATCAGCTGGTCATAGCCACGCTGCAGGAACGTCGAGTAAATGGCGAGCACGGGCTTCATGCCATCGGCCGCCAGACCTGCGGCAAAGGTGACGGCGTGCTGCTCAGCAATGCCAACGTCAAAGTAGCGCCGCGGAAACTCGCTTTCAAAGCGCACCAGCCCCGAGCCCTCGCGCATGGCCGGCGTGATGCCCATCAGCCGCACGTCGCTGCGCGCCATGTCGCACAGCCATTCGCCAAACACCTGCGTGTAGCTTGGCTTGGCGGCCCCCGCACTGCGAATTCCAACGCTCGGGTCGAACTTGCCCGGCCCGTGATACAGCACCGGATCGGCCTCGGCCAGCTTGTAGCCCTGGCCCTTGCGCGTGACCACATGCAAGAACTGGGGGCCGGTGAGCGTCTTCAGGTTCTGCAACGTGGGGATCAGCGAATCGAGATCGTGGCCATCGATCGGGCCAATGTAGTTGAAGCCGAATTCCTCGAACAGCGTGCCCGGCACCACCATGCCCTTGGCGTGCTCCTCGAACTTGCGCGCCAGCTCGAAGATCGGCGGAAAGTTGCGCAGCACGTTCTTTCCCGCCTGTTTGGCGGTTGCGTAAAAACGCCCGCTCATCAGCCTCGCGAGATAACGATTCAGCGCGCCCACCGCGGGCGAGATCGACATGTCGTTGTCGTTGAGGATGACCAGCAGCCGGATGTTCTCGGTGACACCGGCGTTGTTCATCGCCTCGAACGCCATGCCGCCAGTCATGGCCGAGTCGCCGATCACGGCGATCGCATGCCGGTCCGAATGCTGATTGCGAGCGGCCACTGCCATGCCGAGCGCGGCCGAGATGCTGGTCGACGAGTGCGCGGTGCCAAAGGTGTCGTAGGGGCTTTCAACGCGGCGCGGAAAGCCCGACATGCCACCGAACTGCCGCAAGCTCGCCATGCCTTCGCGCCGGCCGGTGAGGATCTTGTGCGGGTAGGTCTGGTGGCCCACGTCCCACACCAGCCGGTCCTCCGGAGTGTTGAAGACGTAATGCAGCGCGATGGTGAGCTCGACCGTGCCCAGGTTGGACGACAGGTGTCCGCCGGTCTTGCTCACGCACTCGAGCAGATAGGCGCGCAAGTCCTGCGCGACCGCCTTCAATCCCGCGCGGTCGAGTTTGCGCAGGTCGGCGGGGTCATTGATCGTCTTCAGCAACTCACTCATGAGTTGACTCACGCTCTGGCGGCACGGGCGAACGGGCGGTACGGGAGGCACAGCGCGCCGGCAGCTGGACAAACATGCCGCATCGGCCGGACGCGTCCTTCAGCTCTTGCGCAACACGATGAAGTCGGCCAATTGTCGCAGACGCAGCGTGCGCGACATCACCGGCTCGGGCAAGTGGTCGAGGGCCGCGTGCGCATCGTGTCGCAGGCGCTCGGCCCAGGCCTTTGCTTCGGTCAGACCGAGCATCGAAACATAGGTCGGCTTGCCTTGCTGCGCGTCCTTGCCCGCCGTTTTGCCCAGCTGCGCCGAGCTGACCTCGACGTCGAGCACGTCATCGACCACCTGGAAAGCCAGTCCAATGGCGCGGGCATAGGCATCGAAGGACGCCAGCATGGTCGGGCTGGCGTTGCCGGCCCGCGCGCCCATGCGGATGGCCGCGCGCAACAAGGCGCCAGTTTTCATCACGTGCATCTGCTCCAGGTCGGTCAGCGACATGGATGAGCCGACCGCCGCCAGGTCGATCGCCTGACCGCCGCACATGCCGGCGGTGGAGGCGGCTTCGGCCAGCTCGGCCACCAGCAGCGCCTGGGTGGCAGGCGGCATGGCGGCCTGTGTCAGCGCCCGAAACGCCTCAGCTTGCAGGGCGTCGCCGGCCAGCATGGCAGTCGCCTCATCGAATGCCACGTGGACCGTCGGCTTGCCGCGGCGCAGGACGTCGTTGTCCATGCACGGCAGATCATCGTGGATCAGCGAATAGACGTGTACGTACTCGACCGCGAGGGCAGCAGCGCGCAGCGCCTCCTTGGGCGCCTGCATCGCCTCGCCGGCCGCGTCGACAAGCAAGGGGCGCACGCGCTTGCCGCCCTGCAGCGTCGCGTAGCGCATGGCCTCGTGCAGGCGGCGCGGCGCGCGCGCCACGGGCGGCAGCTGGTCCTCGGCGGCGCGCTCGAAGGCGGCCAGCCGTTCGGCCATCCAGTCGGCGAGCGACGGCGTGCTCATGCCTGCGTGCTCATGCCTGAGCTCATCCTGTTTGCTCAGCCCTGCGTCCCGCGCAACTCGCTGGGATCGAGCGGCTTGAGCACGTCGCCATCAAGCTTGGCGATCTCCTGCTCGGCATTGGCGAGCTTGCCCTGGCAATGCTGCGCGAGTTCCGCGCCACGCCGGTAGGCGGCGATCGAATCGTCGAGGCTCAGCTCGCCGGATTCCATCTTGCGTACCAGCTGGTCGAGTTCCTCGAGCGCCTGCTCAAAGCTCAGGGTGGCGATCCCCTGAGGGTCTGTCGCTGAGGGCGAGGAAGTCGGCGAGGGCTTGGGCGTCGGCGTGGGCGTTTTGCTGCTGCTCATGCGGGCGATTGTAGAGCGGCCGGTAGACTCGCACGCCTATGCAATCGCTCTGGATGCTGGTCGCGGCGTTCCTGTTCGCCGTGATGGGCGCGTGCGTGAAGCTGGTCGCCCTGCCCGCCTGGGGCGGCTACAGCGTCGCCGAAATCGTCTTCTATCGCTCCCTGCTGGGCTCGCTCGGACTGCTGGCCTTCGTGCGCTGGCAGCGGGTGAGTCTTGCCACCCCCGTGCTCGGCATGCACCTGCGGCGTGGGGCGGTGGGCACGGTGGCGCTGTCGCTGTGGTTCTTTGCCACGACCGTGCTGCCGTTGGGCACTGCGATGACGCTCAACTATTCCTCCTCCCTTTTCCTAGCGGCGTTCATCGTCCTCGCGGCAGCGCTGACTGGGCGGCGCGTGCACTGGCCGCTGGCTGCGACGGTGCTGACCGGCTTCATCGGCGTGGTGCTCGTGCTGCAGCCCAGCTTCAGCGCCGAGCAGCATGTGGGCGCACTGGCCGGACTCGCCTCGGGCATCCTGTCGGCCGCGGCCTACTGGCACGTGAAGGAACTGGGCAAGCTGGGGGAGCCCGAATGGCGCACCGTGTTCTACTTCTCCCTGGCCGGCGTGGTGCTCGGGTTGGCCGGCAGCGTGCTGACCGGCTTTACCGCCCACACCCCCGTCGGGGTGGCTCTGCTCGTCACCATTGGCGTCACCGCCACCCTTGCTCAATTGGCAATGACGCGCGCCTACGGTGCCGGCCGCACCTTGCTCACGGCCAATCTGCAGTACGCGGCGATCGTGTTTGCCTCGCTCTTCGGCATGCTTGTTTTTGCCGACCGGATTCCGCTGGTGGGCTGGCTCGGCATCGCGGTGATCATTGGTAGCGGCGCGCTGGCCACCTGGTTCACGCGCCGAGCACCGCCGCCGCCACCGCTGCAGGCGGTCGAGCCGACGGTGCAGAAGTGAGCCCGCTGGTTGTGAACGGATCTGGGCCAAACTAGGTGCAATGGCTATGCGCATGAACAAGGAGTCAGAATGAGTTTCCGGACACTGGTCACGGTCGCTGACCTCGAGGCCAATTTGTTCAACGCCAAGTGGGTGGTGGTGGATTGCCGACACGACCTGATGGACCACGCGGCCGGCTTTGCGGCCTACACCGCGGGCCACATTCCCAACGCAACCTTTGCGCACATGGAAGAAGACCTGTCGGGCGAGAAGAGCGCACTGACGGGCCGCCACCCGCTGCCTGCACGCGAAGACCTGGCAGCGATCTTCAGCGAATGGGGCATCAGCAACGACTCGCAGATCGTCGCCTACGACGCCCACGGCGGTTCTTTTGCCGGCCGGCTGTGGTGGCTGGCGCGCTGGCTCGGCCATGCAGACGTCGCGGTGCTCGATGGCGGCTGGCAGGCGTGGCTCGCAAAGGCCAACTGGTCGAGCACCGAAGAAGCCGATCACACCCCCGGCACCTTTGTGCCGCGCGCACCATTGGTACAGGTGGTCGATGCGGCCGCCGTGCTGGCACGCCCGGCCGACGCACTTCTATTCGATGCGCGCGCCGCCGAGCGGTTTGAAGGACGGGTGGAGCCGATCGACCCCGTGGCCGGTCACGTGCCCGGCGCCATCAACCGCTTCTGGCAGACCAATCTCGCGGCGCCCAACGGCAGCTTCAAATCAGCCGAGCAATTGCGCACCGAGTTCGAGCAACTGCTGGGCAGCCGAGCACCTGAGCAAGTCCTGCAGATGTGCGGCTCCGGCGTGACCGCCGCGCACAACGTCCTGGCCATGGAGCACGCCGGTCTTTCGGGCTCGCGACTCTATGCCGGCTCATGGAGCGAGTGGATTCGCGATTCGCAGCGGCCGGTGGCAACGGGACCGTGAAACGTGAATAGCACGGACCGCCCTGCTCCTCACTTCACGTTTCACGTTTCACGTCAGTCTCAGTGCGAATGCAGCGCGCTCATCATCACCCCCGCAATCGCCACCCCCACGAAGATGAGCGCGACCTCCGGAAGTGACTGCGCCAGCGAGCGCCGCCGCATCATCTCGGGCAGCAGATCGCTGAGCGCGATGTAGATGAAGCTGGCTGCCGCGACCATCAGTGCGTAGGGCAGCAGCGCCGTCGACATGTCGAGCACAAAGTAGCCAACGATTCCGCCCAGCACGGCGCAGGAGCCGGAGATGAGCTGGAACACGAAGGCCTTCCGCTTGGTAAACCCCGCGTTCAGCAGGATCATGAAGTCGCCGACCTCGTGCGGGATCTCGTGCGCCATCACTGCAAAGGTGGCCAGCACGCCAGCCTTCCAGTCGAGCAAAAAGGCGGCGGCGATCACCATGCCGTCGGCAAAGTTGTGGAATGCGTCGCCGATCAGGATCGGCCAGCCGCCGCGGCCAGCTTCGTGTGTGTCGTGCCCATGATGATGCTGGTGCGCGTCCCCCTCATGGTGGTGCGTGTGATGGATGAGCGCCGCCTTTTCGAGCAGGAAAAAGCCGAGCACGGCGCCCAGCAGCACCCAGCCGAGCACGAACGGGTCCGCTTCGCTATGGAATGACTCGGGCAACAGGTGCGTGAACGCCACCGTGAGCAACAGGCCCGCGGACACGCACACCAGCTTGTCAATGAGGCCGCCCAGCAGCCGAAAACTGAGAAACGCCGCCAGCGCAATCGACAGCAGCGTCGACAGCAGGTTGGCAATGATGATCAATGACAGTGTTTGC
>JBIIZX010000502.1:0-2788 GCA_044346055.1 Burkholderiaceae bacterium
CCGCGAGATCAAGCAGGCACTAACGGACATGGACCGCATGTTCAAGCTGATGGAGCAGCATCGCGAGGTCGATGACACCCCGGGCGCGCAGCCGCTCGTGATTCGCGGCGGCGAGATCCGGTTTGAGAACGTGGACTTTGGCTACGACCCGCGGCGCCAGGTGCTGCACGGCGTGAGCTTCACGGTGCCCGCCGGCTCGACCACGGCAGTGGTCGGCGCCACGGGCTCGGGCAAGAGCACGCTTGCGCGGCTCCTGTTCCGCTTCTATGACGTCAACGGCGGCCGCGTGCTGATCGACGGGCAGGACGCGCGCAATGTGACGCAGCAGTCGCTGCGCTCGGCCATTGGCATCGTTCCGCAGGACACGGTGCTGTTCAACGACAGCATTGAGTACAACATCGCCTATGGCCGGCCGGGTGCGAGCCGGGCCGAGGTGGAGGCGGCGGCCAGGAGCGCGCACATTCACGATTTCATCGCGCGGCTGCCCGATGGCTACGACACCATGGTCGGCGAGCGCGGGCTGAAACTCTCTGGCGGCGAGAAGCAGCGCGTGGCCATTGCCCGCACGCTGCTCAAGAACCCGGCGATCCTGATTTTTGACGAAGCCACCTCGGCGCTGGACTCGCACACCGAGCGCGTTATCCAGCAGGAACTGGAGGCCATTTCCGCCGCGCGAACAACTCTCGTCATTGCGCACCGGCTATCTACCATCGTGCACGCCGACCAGATCATCGTTCTCGATCACGGCCGCATCGTCGAGCGCGGCACGCATGCGCAGTTGCTCGCGCAAGGGGCCGAGGGCGCCTATGCGCGCCTGTGGTCGATCCAGCAGCAGGAGCGGCGCGAGCCGGGCGCGGAAGCGGCCAATGCGCCGCTGGCCAATGTGCCACTGGTCAACGCGACGGCGCCGGACTGAGCCCGCTGCGAGGCTCGGCGCGCGGCCGTTGCCGCTCGGGCGCGGCTTGACAGCGCAACTGAGGGCCTTGTCGGCAGTTCGTCGGTCAGTGCAAATAGCACCCCCTCGTCACCAATCGGCCGTATCCTTTGACCCTCGCTTTGTCGGATGCGACAATGAAACCCGCTGTCTTGCCCGCACGCGCCGCCTCCTCGACACCCGCCGTTAAAATTGCACCGCTAACGCGCGCGGCGCTCGCCTTCTGTGCATTGGGCCTCGCTGTGCTCGTTCAGCCGCAAGCCCTGGCGCAGCGGGCGTCGTCACCGGCGCCCGCTGCAGCACCAGCGGCAGCACCACCCGCCAACGCGCCGCCCCCAGCGCCGCAGCCACCCACACTGCAAAAGATCCGCGCCACCGGCGTCATCACGCTGGCGCATCGCGAAGGCTCGATTCCGTTCTCGTATCTCGACGCCAACAAGCGTCCCGTTGGCTATGCACTGGAGCTATGCGAGCGCGTGGTCGAGGCCATTAAGCGCGAGCTGAAGATGCCCGGCCTGCGTACTGAGTACCTGATGGTGTCCGCTGCGCAGCGCATTCCCAATCTGGTGGAAGGCCAGGCGGACCTGGAGTGCGGCAACACAACCAACACCGCGGCGCGGCGCAAGCAGGTGGCCTTTACCGTCACGCACTTCTTCGCCGGCGGCCGTTTTCTGGTGCCCGCCAATGCTGGTGTCAAGCGCCTTTCTGATCTGCGTGGTAAGGCGATCGTGGTGAACAAAGGCTCGACCCACGCGACCTTCCTCTCGACAACCATTGAGAAGGGCACGTTTGAAGCGCGCCTGATCGAGGCCAAGGACTCGGCCGAGGCCTTCGAGATGCTGGCCAAGGGCACCGTCGCCGGCTACCTGCACGACGACGTCGTGCTGGCCAGCCTGCGTGCCAACAGCCCGTCGCCCAAGGACTGGGCAGTGGTCGGCGAGTTCACCTCGGTGGAGCCGCTGGCGATCATGATGCGGCGTGACGATCCCGAGTTCAAGAAGCTGGTCGATGTGACGCTCAGCCGCGTGATGATCGACGGCCAGATCCGCGACATCTGGCGCCGCTGGTTTGAGTCACCCATCCCGCCCAATGGCGTGAACCTGGGCATCGTGATGAACCCGATGATGCGCGACCAGATCCGTTTCCCAAGCGACAAGGTGGGCGACGAGATCGGCGGGTAATCGGACTTCGCTTCGGGTGTACGCGATTGCTTCGCAATCGCACGTGCACCCGAAGCGATGAAATCAGGCGGCCGCCCTTGGGGCGGCCCGGCGGGCGCCCGCGATGCAACTGCTTGCAACCCCTCCGTGCCTCCCCCGCCGAGCGGGGGAGGAGTGAGTCAAGGCACCACCCAGCTCTTCCGCGTGCCAGTTGCCGCAACGCGCTTCGGCCTTCGCTCCCGCAGCGCCGCACGCTCCCTCCCCCGCACGCGGGGCAGAGGCGGGGTTTCGTCGCGTGCCCGCCCGGCTGCCCGACCATGCAAGGCGTGGCGGCGAAGGCTCATGCGGCTGCAGTCAAGGGCGCGCACCTAGCTAAACCGCCGAGGGTGCGCGTGCGATTGGGAAGCAATCGCGTACACCCGAGGCGAAAACTATCGGGATCAACCCGAATTTCTGTTGCGCCGGCGCGCCGCCCGGCGGGTTGACCATCGATGGCATGGTCCCTGCATTCGTCCCGGTGCTAAAGTCCGCCCGCCCCAGGCTCGGTCATTTGCCGCGCCAAGCAATAACTACAGGGGATTGGCTTTCGCCGTGTTGGAACCTAATTCTGGAGATCCGTGCAATGAAGAAATTTGTCCTGACAATGCTGTCGGCGGCCGTAGTCGCCGCTGACCGCCATGCCGGCGCACGCCGG
>JBIIZX010000085.1:0-9376 GCA_044346055.1 Burkholderiaceae bacterium
CAGCGCAGCAATGCATCGGTTACACCATCAGAACCGCCCAAATGGCACGGTCACTTGCTCCACCAGGCCCATACAACAGTGACTGGTGAAACATCCGGGTTAGCGCTTCCGCCATCCGCCACGTGCTCGGGTTAATCCGGTTCTTATCTACTGCAATGTGACTAATCAGTCATCTAAGCTCGCGCCGATCCTCGATCGGAGCCTTGCTTGAAACCGTATCCCTTGCCGCAGTCGAATCTGCGTACGACCCTGCATTCGACCTTGCCCGCAGTCCTCGGCGGTCTTATTGGCCTTGCCGGCCTGCTCTGCGCCTTGCCCGCGCGCGCGCAGGTGGAGTTGCCGCGGTGGGAGTTTGGCCTGAGCACTGTCGGGCTGTACGTGCCGGACTATCGCGGTGCCGATGAAATGCGGGCGCGTGCCTTTGTGCTGCCCTACATCGTCTACCGCGGCGAGTACGTGCGCGCGGATCGCGACGGCGTGCGGGCCGATCTGCTCAAGTCCGATCGCGTGCGCCTGACCTTCAGCGGCGGTCTCGGCCTGCCCGTGAACAGCAACCGCAACGAAGCGCGCCGGGGCATGCCGGAAATCAACTGGGTGCTGGAGCTCGGCCCTGCGCTGAACGTGAATCTGACCAGTTGGGACGAGGGACTCACCAGCCTCGACCTGCGGCTGCCAGTGCGCGCCGCCTTTGCCATCGACAGCGGCTTTGATTACATCGGCGCCGTTACATCGCCCAATTTGCGCCTGACGCAACGAACGCAGCACGGCGTGACCTATCGCCTCTCCACCGGGCCCATTTTCGCCACCGCCGACTACCACCGCTTCTACTACGGCGTGGAGCCGCAGTTCGCCACGGCCACCCGCCCCGCCTATCGCCCCAGCGCCGGCTACTCCGGCTGGGACCTCGGCGCCAGCGCCGTCACCTTTACCGGCAACTGGCGCCTGTTCGCCTTCGCTGGCGCCGACCTGCTCAAGGGCGCCACCTTCGACCAAAGCCCGCTGATCCGCCAGACCAGCAACTGGAGCGTCGGTTTCGGCGCGGCCTATGTGTTCTTCAAGTCGAAGACGATGGTGCGGACGGACGAGTAGCGTTCGCGATGTACGCGATTGCCTTGCCGCTGCGCGGCTTTGGCAATCGCACGTGCATCGCTCACGACTAGATTGTTCGGAATCGCTGGCGGAGCCAGACGATTCCGAAAAAGGTCCTCGCTCTCGCGTTGCTTCGCTCGGACGGAGGCGCGGTCGCACTCCTGCGTCGTTTGACCGCGCCTTGGTCCCATGGCGGACCGCCAGCCCTCGAACGAAAGACACAGTTGATTGAGCGGCCTCTCTAGGAACGACGGCGGCGAAGCGCGCGGGTTGTTCTCTGCGAACGCCAAGCGAGCAAAGCTCGCGAGCAGGCGCCTCTGTCGAGCGCGAGTAACGCGGCAAGCGAGACCTTCTTCGACTTTGACTGGCTCCGCCAGCAAAGCCGAACCACCTAGTCGCGAGTGATGCACGTGCGATTGCCGATGCCACGCAGCGGCAAGGCAATCGCGTACGTCACGAGCGCTCAGTCCCCGCCTCCGCCTCCGCCACCCCCATCACCACCCGAGCACCCACTGTCGCTCGAGCACCCGCTAACGCCACTGCTCGAGCACCCGCCATCGCCGCCACCGCTGCCGCAGCCGATGTGTGAGGCGCAGAAGGTGACGCTGCTGTCGCCGCCCACCGCCTTCGCTGCCGCTGCCGCTGCCAGGCAGTTGAGCGAGTAGCGGAAGCCGTCGGGGATGTTGAGTCTGTCGTCGAGCTTGAAGATCAGTGGCAGGCGGGGCGGGGTCCGGGCGCTGATGTCTTCGAGCCCGCAGGCCAGGCGCCAGGCGCGGCGGATGCCTTCTTGCGCGTTCTGCGGCGTGAGCATCGCTTCCGCGGGGGTGTGGTGCAGGAAGCGGCCCAGCGCCTTGTCGCAGAACACCTGGTAGTTTCGGGTGAAGAGAATGAACTCGTGCCAGGTGACGTCGACCACCTGCGAGGGCATCGACAGCAGCCGGCGCCGCGCCAGCCGTGACATCTGGAAGTACTGCCGCAGGCCGGCGAAGACCAGCGTCATGTCCTCGTCGGTCAGGTGCGGGTAGCGCTTGCGCACCCGCTGTGCGATCCCGTCCGGGAACTTGAAGTCGTCGATGAGGGCCTCTCGCACGGTGCTGCGGCGCTTGCGCAAGATGGCGAGGACGGCGATCAGCGCGAGTGCGCTGGCGAAGATGATGAAGAACAGTTTCATGTGACCTCCTTTGTTTTTTGTTTTGTTGTTGTTTTTGTTTTATTTGGTCATCCGGTTCTTGATGACCGGTGATCGTTGAAAAAACCTTTATGTCGCAGTCATGACGCCACCATGACAGACGCGTCGGCAGGCAAAAGCGCGGAGTCGAGCCTGAGGAAGGCGCCAGTTCTGGCGCTTGCCGTTACTTGCCGAGGTACCGGAGGAGGACGACGCCCCGCTCGCGGTACAAAACTTCCACCGGCGCATCGGGCGGCAGCCGGTCAGCGCGCGTGATGGCAAGCTCGCCGGGCTTGGGCTGACGCGCCACCGTGGGCTGCTGGCGATACACGCTGAAGCTCGGCACGTGGAAGTTCCACTGCACCACCGTCTCGGGCATCCCATGCGCCTTCAGCCCGGCGCGCTTTACAGGCCCAGCGAGCAGCTCGCCAACCCACGGCGACACGGCGCCCACCAGCACCACGGTCGTGAGGCCCGCGCCGATAGCCAGTCGCCCGGCCCCAGTCAGCCGGCTGCGCGCACTGGCCGCCAGCAGTGCCAGCCACAGGACCAGCGCACCCATGGCGATCACGAAGTAGCCGCTGCCCGCAAGCGGCAGCGCCTCGGACAACTGGATCGCATAGAAGTCGCGCTGCGGCAGCCGATCAGCCACACGATCGACGATGAGCGGCAGTGCTGCCAGCGCGGCCAGCACCAGCGTCGGCACGACGAGCGCCCAACTGAATCGCTTGAGCCTTGGCGCATGCCAGGCCAACAGCACCATGAGCGGCGTGGCGCCGTAGAGCACGTAGTGCGGCAGCTTGGTGCCAGAGAGAGAAAAAAAGCCCAGCACGAACAGCGCCCAACACCACAGGAACTTGCGCACCGGCTGCTGCAAGTCGCTGCGAATGTGACGCAGCGCTGCGATGAGCAGGCCGGTCCACGGCAGCACGATCAGCGGCAGCACCAGAATGTAATAGAACAGGCTGCCGCTATGGCCTTCCAGCGTGCCGCCAAAGCGGTTGATGTTGTGGCGGACGAAGAAGCCGTTCCAGAAGTCCTGGCCGTGCACTGCGAACGAATACGCATACCAGGGCAGCACGACGGCGATGAAGATCGCCCAGCCCACGGGGTTGAAGCCACCGCGCAGCACGCGCATGAGATTGCCGCTGGTCAGCCCGTAGAGCCCCGCGGCTGCGGCCGGCACCAGGATCGCGATCGGCCCCTTGGTCAGCACGCCAAGCCCGACCCAGAAGTACAGGCGCCACAAGTGCTTCTGGCTGGCGCGCTTGTCCTCCGTGGCAAGAAAACCCCACAGGTCGGCCATGGCGCAGGCCAGCAGCAGGTTGAGCAGCGCGTCAGCCGTGGCAGCGCGGCCGATGATCAGAACGCCCAGTGCGGTGGCCGTGATCCATGCGGCGAGCAGGCCGCTGGAAAGGTCGGTCGTTGCCTCGGTCTTGGCATCACTGCCTTGCCGCGCATACGTGGCCGCAAAGCGGCCAACCACAAAGCACCAGCCGAGCGCTGCCAGCGCCGACGGTAGACGGAAGGCGAATTCGTTCACGCCAAAGACCGAGACGCTGATCGCCTGCAGCCAGTAGATGAGAATGGGCTTGTCAAAGCGCGGCACGCCATTGAGCGTGGTCGACATCCAGTCGCCCGAGGCCAGCATGTTGCGCGTGGCCTCAGAGAACGCGCCTTCGTCGACGTCGATCAGCGGTGCTGCTCCCAGGAGCGGCAGGTACAGCAGCGCAATCAGCGCCGCCAGCAGCAGCACCTGCGTGCGCGGCGCCATGCCGCTGGCCGTGGGCGGGGCTGTGCTGCTGATGCTGGCGCTCATCGCCCGCGCCTCATGTGACGGCTCCGCGGCCTGCACGCGCTTGACGCTGCTGCACCAGCCACAGCAGCACACTGGCAAAGCCGACCGCCGACAGCACGTACTTGAGCAGCCAGGCCTGCGGCGGCACGTCCGTCGTGACGAACAGGCCCGCCACCGCGCAGGCGCCCGCAATCAGCGCCAGCGTCCATTGCCCGCCGCTGCGCGTGTAGAAGCGCCAGCGCTCCACAAGCGCCACCCCAATGCAGCCAGCGATCACGCCAAAGGCGCCGCCCAGCAGCACATCGCTGGGCCAATGCGCCCCCACGCCGATGCGCGCCACCATCACCAGGGCGCCGAGCACGACGGTTGCCGCGATCACCAGCGGCGTGCGGCGCCGTGGTTGCAGTGCCAGCAGCAGGACCGTCATGCAGGTGGCTGCCGTGATCGAATGGCCCGAGGGCAGCGAGTTATGGCCCATCAACGCCTGGCCCACCACATGCACCTGCCCCTCGCCTAGCACCGCGAGCGGGCGCGGCACACCAAAGGCGCGCTTGCCGGCCTGCGACAGCAGCCCCGCGACGGGGGCGGCCACCACCGCCGCGGCAAAGATGCGCGGCGCCAGCACCAAGGCTGGCGTGAATGCGAGCACCGCATACAACCCGAGGCCGATCAGCGACAGCGCCGCCAGCAACTGCACCGGCAGGAAGGACATGCGGGCGTTGACGGCAAGGAACGCGTTGCGGTCTGCGCCGGCCAAAAGCACGGCGCCGGCGGCCAGCGCCAGCAGCAGCGCGATGACGAGTGCGGCGCGCAGCGGTACTTGCAGCGCGGGTGTTGGTGTGAGGGTGTGCGGATGCGACGGCGCTGCACCGGGCACTGCCGTTGCAGCGGTCTGCGCGGCATTGGGTGCGGCAGTCTTTGCAGAGGGCACCGGTGACGGCGCTGTGGCGCTGGGCAGATTCACGCGGCGGCTCAATTGCAAACATGCGCAGCGTCAGAAACGCCGGGCGACGGCGGCCCGCAAGCGGGCCGTTGAACTGAGAGCCTGTGAAAAACTCGTCGCGAGCGGCCCGAGGTCGCGCCGAGCAGCGGGCCCGTACGGAAGCGGTACGGCGAGCAGCGCAGGCTGAGCCCCGCGGCTCTAAGCCCACCTGCGCGGGCTTGGACGGGGCGAAGAGGCGCTGCGTCTCGCAGTGCAGCGGCCTGCAAGGCCGAGATCGGGTCGCGCAGTAGAGTTTTTCACAGGCTCTGAGGCGCGCATGATAGAAGACCCGCGCATGAACACGTTCCAGCCTTCACCTCTGGCGCCCGCCGTAGCGGGCGATCCCGCGCTACTCGGCGAGCGCGATGTCATCGTGCAGCGTCCCGAGGGCCTGTACTGCCCGGCCGGTGACTTCTACATCGATCTGTGGCGCCCGGTGCCGCGCGCTGTGATCACCCACGCGCATGCCGATCACGCGCGCGTCGGCCACGGCCAGTATCTGGCCGCGCACGATGCGCAGCACGTGTTGCGCGCGCGCCTGGGCGAGATCCGGCTGCAGACCATCGCCTATGGGGAGGAAGTGACGCAGAAGGAGGCGCGTGTCTCGCTGCACCCGGCCGGTCACGTGCTCGGCTCGGCCCAGGTGCGGGTGCAGACCGCTGATGGCGTGTGGGTGGTCTCAGGCGACTACAAGGTCGAACCCGATCCCACCTGCACGCCGTTTTCTCCCGTGCGCTGCGATGTCTTCATCACCGAGTCGACCTTCGGCCTGCCCATCTATCGCTGGCGCCCCGTTGCCGAGGTGATGGCCGGGATCAACACCTGGTGGGCGGAGAACGCGGCGGCCGGGCGCGCGAGCGTTCTCCTTTGCTACGCCTTTGGCAAGGCGCAGCGGATCGCGGCCGGTGTCGATGCGTCCATCGGCCCGATCGTCGTGCACGGCGCAGTCGAACCGCTGAACGCCGCCTACCGCGCCACGGGCGTGGCGCTGCCGGCCACGCGCCGCGTGTCTGAGGTGACCGACAAGGCCGACTTCAAGCGCGCGCTGGTGCTTGCACCGCCGTCGGCTGCCGGTTCGCCCTGGATGAAGCGCTTTGGCGAGTACTCGGATGCCTTTGCCTCGGGCTGGATGCAGTTGCGCGGCGCGCGCCGTCGCCGCGCACTCGATCGCGGCTTTGTCCTCAGCGACCACGCCGACTGGTGGGGCCTGCAGCAGGCCATCGGCGCCAGTGGAGCGCAGCGCGTCATCGTCACCCACGGCTACGTGCCGGTGATGGTGCGCTGGCTGCGCGAGCAGGGGTTGCAGGCGGACGCATTCGAGACCGAGTTTGGAGAGGAGCAGGCGGAAAGCGGCGAGTCGGACGTTGCGGCCGACGCTGCGTAAAGGCAGACGCATGCCCGGAACCCTCAGCTGGCGCCGCTCGCAAGTGGCGCACCTCGACCGGACCGGAATCACTATTTTGACTGCACCGCATCGACGGTACCGCATCGACTGCACCTCATCGACTGCAATGCATCGACTTCATCACTGCGACTGCACCGCCGCTACCGCAGAGCCGCGGCACGACAGGCGCGCAGCCGTCGCGCGCTTAGTTCAGCGTGCCCCTGCCGACCTCGAACGGGGTCCACTCGATGTTCCATTTTGCAAAGATATCGGACGACTGCTACAGGCCCAGCTTCTTGCAAAACGGGATGGCATCGTCATTCACGTTGGTGAACATGACGATCGCCTTTGCTCCGCCGGCAAGCTCGTGGGCTGCGTTGACGAGCTGTGTGCCGATTCCCTTGCGCTCGTAGCGCCGATCGACGCCGAAGTCGCTCAGAAAGAGCCAGTACGCGAAGTCCGTCAGCCCGAAGCAATTGCCGACAACTTCGCCACCGACGTTGCGCGCAACCAGGCTGATCTGCACGTTCTGGACGAGCAAACGGATACGTTCGGCAAAGTGTCCCCGCGGGTACTGCTGGCCGAGATCGGACCGTGCAAGGAATGCGACGTACTCGTCGGCTTCGATGCGCGACTGCTTGATGTCGATGCGCTCGCCCTGCAGGTCGAACGTCCGATCAAACACGATGCTCTTGGTTGCTGTCATCCGTGCTCTTTCAGAAACACTCAGTAGCGGTCGGAGAGGAGAAACAAGGCCCCGCTGCGCACGGCTAAGTCAGGCGCTCGAGTCGTCCTCTGCGCTTAACGATGTTCTTGTGGTCCCACTGCGTCTCGCGACACTCGGCGAGCCAACGTCTGAGGAACTGAAGGTCAATCTGCTCATAAGAAGCGAACCGAACTTCGGCCGCTTTGAACTTGCCTTCCGGAATCAAGCCAGGGGTCGAGAACGATTGCCCGCTCCAGAACAGCAACCGCACGCACCCCTTCAGCTTGCTATAGCCAACCACGGGATTGCCTTCAGGAAACTAGACGGGGTGCGCGTGCCAGATCTTGTTCTCTGCCTCAGGAAGCGCGCGGCCAATCTCCTGTGCCAGAAGTTCACACGTGCGCCGGTCTTCCGGCGCTTGCGCCACGTTGTACCTGGCTATCTCCGATTGCATTAAAGCGACGAAGTTGAATGCGAAGTGTGCTTTGCGTTACCAGCGAATGTTGAGGTCGTGGTGAGCAGTGCGCCTCGTCCACTCGGTAGCTAGGCCGCCAGCGCCGGATACGACTACGACAACGGGCATGAGCGGGTACGAAAGGCGCCACCCGACAACGAACACAGGCGTGGCGACAAAGGCTCTGATCAACGCGGCGCCGGCCCAACTGACGCGCACTGAAAAGGTCTTTGGCTCGTGATCCGTGGAGGGAGGAACAACTTTCGTGACGAGCTTTAACGTGAAAGGGAGGAGCGCGGCGCGGCTTCATCGCGGCGCGTTCCCTCGACTGCGGGGCGGGCTTTGCACTCTGCCAGGGCTCGGCAAACCGAGTCCGCGCAATGGTCGGCGCTGGCAACACGGCGACTAGGCAAGGGTTCAAAACTACCGTATGGGTAAACGATGAAGCCGTTTGACCTCAGCACGCAGCTACCGTGTACCGCTCTCGTTGAAGTCCGAAACCTTGCCGTTAGGGCCCACCGTCACAGTAAGCTGTTTCGTTCCTTTTCCAATGTCCTGAACAAAGCCCGGGTTCGTGATAGCGGTCAAAGGGTGGACTATCTGTCCGGGTGAATACATGTACATAAGCGTCACAGTGCCGTCTGAGCTACGAGTTCGTTGATAGGGCTGACCAATCAGCTGAATAACCTCTTGCTCAGTCGTCTTTCCTACCTTGAGTTTGCTGACATTTTCCGAGTTGAATTCGCTTCCCATTTTCGAGCTGGCACACCCGATAAATAGAGTGATACAGGCAACGACGACAGCGATTGTTCTAGCCGCAGTTTTCATTTCTTCCCTCCGACTCCCAATTGAAAATGTAAGGCGACGGCGGGAGCAATATCCGTTGCCCAACGTTGAAACTCAGCCGCCGCCGCAGGCGGCCGGCTGGAATACGCGTTATGCCTCATTGAGCAGCAAATAAATACACCCAGCCGCCACTGCCAACCGTTCGTGTGACCGTGGCCATGGACCTGGGATTGCACTGCGGCTGAAGTTGCGAGAAGTCGCCTTTGCTCCGGGGGTGCTCCGTATGGGCCACAACCTCTTTGCCTTGCACGAACACCAGCACGTTGATTCCGTCGCTTTCAGCGATGGATGTCTTTGCTTCTGAGTCCCACTTGAGGCCCAACACTTGTCCCGTGCGCTGGTTGTCCGTATACGGTCGAAGTACGCAGACTCGGTCCCAGGAAGCAGGGCCGACAACTGCCAGATTGACTGACGTGGCTTCGCCTGCCTTGAACTGCGACTCGATCTGTTCGCTGATGTTGCTGCCTGACGAACAAGCGCCGCAAAGGGATAAAGAGAGGATAAACCAGCAGTTTTTCATGCGGCACATTAACGTTCGACTTTGGCGCCACTCGAGCGGGCCCGCGACTAGGGCTCATGCCAAGCGACCCGGGCTGGGCGTTGCCCGCCGTTGACGAAGAAGTACGCAAGTGCCTTGAAGCACTGCTCGATTGGAACGCACCAAGATTGAGGGTACTCATCAATTTGGCCGTTGCCAAGCTTGTACCGCACGTGCGCCTTGGCGAAGTAGAGAGAGAAGGCCTAACCCGCGATTCGACGCGGACCCTCAACAGCGTTGCTCCGCGCCTCTGTGTTGAGGCCCGTCAATCGCAACGTTAAGGGCATAACTGTGTGGATTCGGTTGATATCCTTTGAAACATTACCCAATGACGAGGGCAGGTGCGGTGCTGGTGGCTGTTAGCGGCACCCCAAAGCGGATTTTGTATTGCCTTGTTGACCGTGTGGTCGG
>JBIIZX010000503.1:0-2783 GCA_044346055.1 Burkholderiaceae bacterium
CGGGCGCGTAACTCATGCAGTAGCGGGTCTGGCCGTCCGGGGCGTACTCCGACCAGAAGCGTCGCTCGTTGGCCGTCCACGCCACCAGTTCATGCGGCATCACCGACTGCCACGCATCGGCCGGAAAGACGACCGGGAAGCGGTACAGCCGCTTCACCCCGTCGCCCCGGTCTTCGCCGAACAGGTCCGTGATCTGCCGTGCGATCTCCGGGTTCGTGAAGTCCTCCCCACGCACCGTGAAGTAGGGGACGTTCTTCGGCGCCAGCGGGTTCTTGAGGTCCGGAAAGGCCTCGGCGATCTCCCGCTCGATGCTGTCGAAGCTCTTGCCCTGCTCGACGCCACGCTCGTAGATGGCGCGCACGCGCTGGTTCTCGGCCGCGCGGCGCGTCAGCACCTTGATGCCGGCACGGATGCGGCCGGCCACCGGGATGCGGGGCGCCGTGCGGCCCAGCAGTGTGGGCACGGCAAGCGCACCGCCCTGCACCACTGCGACGGGACCGGCCTGGCCGTTCGTCGCCACGTTCTCCATTGCAGTTGCCATTGCAGGCTCCTTGTCCAGGTTGAGGGGGATGGAGCAACCATGCTCCCCCCGGAATCGTGTTCATCAACCCCACGGTCCGCTTGTTGACCGCTGATGGGCCGGCTCGATGACAAGCTCGAAATCGGGCAGGCCGCGCATCAGCAGGCGACCCCAGCGCCTGGAGACGAGGCGGCGATCCAGGATCGTTGCCGTGCCATGGTCCTCGTCGGTGCGGATCAGGCGCCCGAGTTGCTGCTTGAGGCGGAACGCGGTCTACGGGACGGTGATGTCGATGAAGGGCGAGCGCCCCTGTGACTCGATCCACTCCCGGCGCGCCTCCTCGAGCGGAGAGTCAGGCACGGAGAACGGCAACTTGGCGCACACCACGTGAGTGCAGTACTCGCGTGGCAGGTCGACTCCTTCGGAAAAGCTCTGCAGCCCGAACAGCACCGATCGCTCGCCGCTGTCGAGCGCGGCACGATGCCGGGACAGCATCTCCATCTTCGGCATCGTGCCCTGCATCAGGGTGCGGCGCCGCAAGTCCTCCGGCAGCAGCGCGTAGACCTCGCGCATCTGCTTGCCCGACGCGAACAGCACCAGCGTACCGAGCGTCTGAACTAGACCGGGCATGCGCTCGACGACCTCGTCGGTGTGCCCGCGGGCGTCGCCAGGATCTGTGCGCATTGCAGGAATGACGAGCCTGGCGTTCGATCGATAGTCGAACGGCGACTCGACGCGAAGGAACTGCACCCCGGCGTAGGCCGACAGGCCGGACTGCTGGAGGAAGAGGTCGAACGTGCCGCAGGAAGTCAGCGTCGCCGACATCAGGATCGCGCCGCTGGCCCGGTTCCAGAGAAGGTGGCGCAACTTGTCGCTGCCACTGATCGGTGATGCACAGACCAGGTAGTCGCTCGACGAAGACGTGCTGTCGTGCGGCTCGATCCACCGCGCCACCGGCGCCTCGCCTTCGACGTCTTCGGCCAGCACCAGGTGCCAGGTCTCGACGAGGTTGTCCAGCTTCGCCGCGAAGAACCCGAGCGTAGACAGCACCTGGGTAGACAGAGACCCTTCGATCGGGGCACGCTGCAGGACGGCCTCGCGCAGCCCGGCGAAGGTCTTCTGCAAGTCGGATGCGGCCGTATGGAGCGCGCCGCCGTGTTGAAGCGCCGACAGGACGAGGTCGTGGTTTGCAATCACCAGGTCCGCCTCCTTCGCACGCTGGCGCGCGGCCTGAAACGGGCAGCGAGCGAAGTCCGGGCAGCGATTGCCCGAGCATCCCTGGCGGTCTGTCGTCAGGTCGGCCCAGAGCTCGTCGGCGACCGGGACGGCCAGTTCGTCTCGATCGCCGTTCCAGCGTCCGGCCTCGAAGGACTCGGCCAGGCCGACGACGATTCTGCGCTGGCGGCGCAGCGCCGCCTCCGCGGCAGCGGGACTGGCGCTGTGAAATTGCCCTTGCAGGCCACTGCTCTCATCCTTGCTCTTGTCAGGCAAAAAGTCCTGCTGGCCCGCTGCCGTGCCGGCGGCCATCAGGCGGGCTGTGCAGGCGTAGCGGCGCCGGCCCTTTGCAACCGCGAAGCTGAAGTCCAGCGGCAGCAGGGCCTGCAGCATCGGAGCGTCCTTCTCCGCGTATTGATGCTGGAGCGCGACCGTCGAACTCGACACGACGAGGCGCTTGCCGAGCGTGCGTGCCATCACCAGCGCAGGAACCAGGGCACCGAAGGACTTGCCCGTTCCGGTGCCGGCCTCGATCACCGCGATGTGTTCACCCCGGCCGCCACCACCTTCATCCGGCTCCTGCCGGCAGCAAGCCAGAGTGTTCGCGACAGCGGCGACCATCTCGAGTTGGGGACGCCTCGTCCTGAACCCAGCGATGCCGTCCCGCAGCGCGTTCATGCACTGCCGGACGAGGTCCTTGTCGGTGTCGGTCAGCATCGGAGCAGGCTACGAGTCAACCCAGCGCGATCAAGTCCCCGCGTCGCACTTGTGCGCCTGTTCTTCGAGGTCTGACCGCGCCGCACGGAGTTGGCCAGGGTCGAAGTGACGTGAACGACGAAGGGCTTGGCGCGACGGTCGAGCCAATGAGCCGCCACATCTTCCTCAACAGCGAAGCCCATGACGGCAAGGTCCTGGCGGCGGCTCGGAAGGCTGCGCGCTCGCGGGCGGCGGCAGTGTTGACGTCGCTGGCCGACACGATGCTGCTGGAACTGGCCCTGGCGCAACTCACCGAGGTGGCGCAGGCCCCTCCCGAGCTAGCGCTATTCGG
>JBIIZX010000504.1:0-2777 GCA_044346055.1 Burkholderiaceae bacterium
ACCCGAGGCATGCAGCAGTCGCCACCCCGGCGGAAGGCGCAGCGTCGTCGATACCCGCTCAAAGTCCGCCTGCCAGCCCACTGCGGGCAGTGCGCGCGCGGCACCCACGATGCGGCTGTCGGCGACGATGTTCGCCACGCCGTGCCGAACCTCGACGCCGGTGTGACCGGTCTGCCCGAGCTGCGTGATGAACTGGTCGACGCCGTCGATCGACACGCGACCGATCACGATATCGGGTGGCATTTCCAGTCGCCAGGATCGCGCGATCGTTCCTCGCAGCGTGTCGCGCGCTGTGAAGCCGTGTCCGTCGAAATCCATCCATAGGGTGCGATCCAGAAACAGCTTGTCGGCGCTGGGTTCCGGGTCGCCGCGGCGGCGCTCGACGAACTTCAGTTGCGCGCCGCGTTGCATCGCGAAGGCCGGCAGCGCCCGCCAGGCCGGCGGCACGCCGGCCTGCCGAGGATCGACGCTTGGAGCACCTTCGACCGAGACCAGCCGAATCGCGTTGTTTGCCGCAAACGACCAGGTTTCCTCCGTCGAAGCTGTGCCCGTCGGAAGTTCCAGCGCTGCCGCTGGCGCCATCAAGCGGCCGTCCACTTCGATCGACCAGGTGCCCGCGCGCGCCTGCACCCGCAAGGACCCACCATCGCTCAGTCGCGCCGGCAGCGGACTCACCAACCCGAGCGCCACGAAACCGGGCAGCAGCATGCGAGGCAGCGTCACTTCGCGTGCCGAACCGCCCACATCCAGTTCGACTATCGTCGTGGCGCGCAGCGGAACGCCATCGTCGATGCGCCGAAAGGTGCGCAGACTCAACGTGTCGGCCCCGGTGCCCTCGCCCCGCGCGGCACGCAGCCATAGCTCACCCTGGGCATTGGGCTGGGGCAATGCACGTCCTGGCATTCTCGCCCGCACCACTCCGGCAGCGCTCGGAACCTGCAGCGTCTGCGGCATTTCGCGCCACGGCAACACCCCAGTCAGTAAATAGCGCCCTGCGTCGAGCAGGACTGCCGGAGTACCCGAATGCTCGATCACGGGTATCGGCCGTCCGTTTGCGCGCACCGATTGTGGCCACGCGTCGGTCTGCCCCGGCATTTGCACCATGCTGGCAGCGGCAAACACTTCGACCTCGAACGTAAACCGGCCCCCCGAGGCGCCAAGCTCCAGTTGCAGCGACGACGGCCAGACGCACTCTCGCCGCGCCGGGTCGTTGTACGCGGACGAGCAGGCGACCGTTTCGTGACCCTGCATCACCCAGGGAACCCAGGTCCGCAGCGGCATCGGAACAGACTCGACCGGCAACGGGCCCCCATGCGCGGCCCCGGCGGACAGCATCATCAACGCAACACACAGCAGACGACTCATTTGCAAACCCTCCCAAGGCTTAAACGTTGGTTCAGGGGCAACGGGGTCAACTCGATACTCCAAGCGACCTTCGTGCTGATGTAGACGATGCATGACAACAACAGGACCGCGCCGACAGTCAGACCGTCAAACGCCGCCCGACGCAACGGCGGCGCCATGGGGCCATCGCGGGTACGGGCGCGTTGAATCTGTCGTTGTCCGTCCATTAACCGGCACTATGCGAGGCTGGTTCGCTTGGGGCCTACCGGCACCGACGCGTTCAACCGCTGCGGCCGGCGGAGTCGACGGTCATCCCATGCCGGGCTCGAGCGCCCGCATCGCGCGCGTCGCGCCGTGGCGGCATCGCCGCGGCGCCAAGGAGTCAGGTGACCATCACGGCAGCCGCCGCCCGAAGCTCATGACCTCGTCCTGCATGTAGCCGTTGGCGCGCCAGAAGCCGATGGCGGTCGCGTTGTTCGCCAGCACCTGGAGGTTGATCTTGGGGCAGCCACGCTGCTGCAGGGTTGTCTCGGCGTGCTTCAGCAGTGCGCGCCCGTACCCCCGGCCGCGAAAACCAGGATGGACGCCCAGGCTGTAGAGCCACCCGCGGTGCCCGTCATAGCCCGCCATGACCGTGCCGATCAAGGGCGCTTGAAGGTCATCCACTTCGCCAACCCAGAACAGTCCGTCCTGCTCAGCCAGCTTGCGCTCGATGCTGGCCACCATGTTCCGCTGCGGGAACGCCGGGTTGCTGTACTCGGGAAAGACCACCTGCCACAGCGCCACGATCGCCACCGTGTCGGCCGCGAGCGCCGTCCGGATCTTCATGGCGCCTGCTCGCCGATGCCGATTCCCAGGCGCCGCATCCAGGTCGCGAGCGCCTGCGCCGACGCATCGCCCGCCTGCATGGCGGCGAGCACGCTCACCTTGTCGGCTGCCGGCCGGTTCTGCGACAGCTTGAACTTGGCCTCGAGCCGCTCGACGTGCAGCCGCAGGCCGACGATGGCGCCCTTCTGCCGCTCCTTGTAGGACTCGCTGAGTTCTTCATCCCATTGCGCGCGGTAGGCCGCATCGTGCCGGTCGATCAGCGTCTTGAGCACGTGCTCCTTGGCGTCGCTCTCATCCATGCGCTCGATGCGACCGCTGGCGTGAATGACGACGTAATTCCAGGTCGGCACCGCCTCACGCGTGCTGTAGAGGCTGGGCGAGATGAAGGCATCGCCGCCCTGGAAGATGGCAGTGGCGGTGCCCCTGCCCAGCGCAGCGGCGTGCGGGTTGACGCGTGCCACGTGACCGAGCAGCACGAGTTGCCCACCCTCGCGCAGCGCATGCAGCGGCAAGTGGCTGAAGATGGGCGCGCCATCGAGCACGGATACGAGCGTGGCAAACGGATGCGCCAGCATCACATCGATGGCACGCGCCTGGTCCTCGAC
>JBIIZX010000505.1:0-2775 GCA_044346055.1 Burkholderiaceae bacterium
GTCGATCTTGTCTTGCGTACACTTTGGCATCGGCGATCCTCGGTTGTCTGCAGGCCTCGTTCTCCTCTGACAACGCGCGTAAGCACGTGGCCGCTGACCTCATACTGGTGAAATATCCGGGCTAGGGGATCAGGCGGGCTGCGCGGCGGCTGCCGCAACCGGCCCGCCCTTGGCCGCCGTATCGAGCGTGTATGGAACCTCGATGCTGGCAATCGTGCCGCTTGGCGTGTTGGCCTGCACCGCGAGCGTGGCGGTGCCGCCATACAGTGCCGCCAGGCGCTCACGCACATTGGCCAGGCCCACCCCGGTGCCGGCAGTCCCCGCCTCGCCAAAGCCCAGCCCGGTGTCAGCCACGGTGACCCGCAGCGCGCCATGCACGATGTCGGCCGCGATGGTGAGCGAGCCGCCCTCGGCCTTTGGCTCGAGTCCGTGCTTGATCGCGTTTTCCACCAGCGACTGCAGCATCATCGGCGGGAACTGCGCGGACGCCAGCCCCTGCGGCACGCCGATCGCAAACTGCAGGCGGTCCTCCATGCGAACCTTGAGAATCTCGAGGTAGGCCCGGCACAGCGCTAGCTCCTTGCCCAGGGTGGTCGAGCCCTCGCGCATCTGCGGCAAGGCCGCGCGCAAGTACTGGATCAGGTTCTTCTGCATGGTGGAGGCACGCGGCGGATCGGTCTCGATGAGGTAGTCGACCGACGCCAGCGTGTTGAACAGGAAGTGCGGCTCGACCTGCGCCTGCATCATTTTCAGTTGGGCTTCGGCAAGCTGGCGCTTCAATCCCTCTTCGGCGGCGGTGGCGGTGGCCGCCTGCGCGCGCACCTCGGCCTTCTTCTTCGACCCCAGCACCACCTTGACGATGATCGCGGCCAGCAGCGTGAGCAGGACGAGGCTCATGACCCAGCCGCCGGACTCCTTCTTCATGGCGCGCGCCTGCTGCGCAACGCGGCGATCGAGCTGCTCATTCACCAGATCCTCGATCTTGCCGCGCGCTTGCTCCAGCGCCGCAGCCAGCTTCTCCGGGTCCTCGGCAGTGGCTGGCGCAATGACGATCGCATTGCCGTCGACCACTGGCGCGGCCACCGCGGCAGCGGGCAAGGCGCTCTGGTCGACGATGCGCACGCCGCTGGAATCGATCAGCACCGCGACCGTCTTGCCGTCTCTTTCCGCCAGGACGCGGACACCCCGCTCGTCGATGCTGACGCTCGGCGCAGCTGCAACCGGGCCGTTATTCGGCGTTGCAGGCGCTGTCGGTGCTCCGGGCGGCGCCGGCGGCGATGGCGGCGCCGGCGGCTTCGGCTTGACCGCACGCGTACCGGGGGTGATGCGCACGCCTTCAGGAGAGACCGAGACCTCGACGTTGACCCGCTCGGCAGGCACGCGGTGTTCGATCACGATCGCCTGCCGCTCCTCAAGGAAATCGCTGGCAATGCCACCAAAGGCGAGCGCCAGCACGGCGAGCAACATGAACTTGCCCCAGCCAATGCGCGCCAGCCAGTCGCCGGTTGCGGTGGCGGCGCCCTTGACCGCTGGCATGGCGGCCAGGGCGGCTTCGCTGCTGCGCCGAGCGCCAGCAGCAACATCGTTAGCCGCACGCCGCCAGGCCGGTTCGTCGCGCCGGGGCGCGGGGGTGGCTGCGGGGGGAACGTCAGTGGTCATCGCGGGCAATCATCGCGGGCAATCAAGGCAGTGCGGATGGGACTGCGCAACAGCGCTGTGTACGCTGTGCTCAGAGTGCACTTTAAGGAGCTGGCGCCACCATGCCAGCCGGGTGCGATGAACTGCAGGAATCAAACCCTGAACTGTGCGACAGGCTTTGGTTAGGCCGCGTCCTTGTCGTCGCCAGCGCTTGCGCTGACCCCGTTCCGACGCTTGCTAGCGCAGGCCCAGCGCGCGCAGCACAAGTGAACTCAGCAGCAAAGCCCAGCCCATGCGGCTGAAACGCTCGGACCACGGATGCTCGGCGCGAAAGCGCTGCGCCGCCTCCAGCATCCGCTCGCGATCCTTGTCGGTAGCCCCACCGCCGACCACGGCGCGCACGAACGAAAACTGCGGCAGCAGGGATAGCAGCAGGCTGGCCACGCCGAGGTCCCCCATGCCGTGCGCGATGCGACCCGCATCAAAGTCGAGCAACGCAAGCGCGCCCATGAACGCACTGAAGTAGAAAAACAGGTTGCGCCAAACGGCTTCGCCCGGCGAGGGGCTGCCAGGCGCACCCGGCGTTGCCTTGGTGGTTGGCTTCGGCCGCGAGTCTGGTCGGCGCGATCGATCGGGTGGCGGCATGTTCATGCGTAACTCAAAGATGTGAATTTAGATGCGGGCCGCGCGCGCAGGTTCAAGTCAAAGCTGAGCACCAACCCGCACATTGCTCCCTCACCTGGCACCGCGCGCCCGCGGCGCTGCCGGCGCCAGGTGGCGCAGTGGCAGTGAGGTCGTGTCCTTGATGCGGTCGAGCGCAAAACTGCTCTTCACATCCACCACACCGGGCTGCTTGAGCAATTGCTCCATCACAAAGCGCGAAAAATGGCCCAGGTTCTCGACGTGCACGCGCAGCAGATAGTCCATGTCGCCCGTCATTGCGTAGCAGGCGACCACCTCGGGCCAAGTCTGCACGCGCGCGCCAAACTCCTCCATCGGCATCTTGCCGCGCTTTTCCAGCTTGACGGTGACGTAGGCAAGCAGGCCCAGGCCGATGCGGTCTGGGTCGATCAGGGCTACGTACTGGCGGATCACGCCGAGTTGCTCGAGCCGCTTGATGCGGCGCAGGCAGGGCGA
>JBIIZX010000506.1:0-2772 GCA_044346055.1 Burkholderiaceae bacterium
GATCGGGAAGATCGAGTTGAACGCGGCCTGCAGGCCCTCGTTCTTACGCTGCGAGGCAGCGGTGTCTGCCTGCAGGAACTGCATGTAGCTCTCGAGCTGGGTCGCAAGCAGGAAAGGCACGGCCTGAACGGCCGGCCGCTTGGCGAAGCTCTTGCGGATACGCTTTTTCTCGGTGAACGAGTACGGCATGGACACTCCGTTCGGGCAAAACGGCTAGTTGCGTGAGCTCTTCGGCGCGCAAGCGGGAGTAAAGGACGAGTCAAGCCCCGCGGGCAGCAAAGCCCGCGTGGCAGTCCGCTCACGCGCGTGTTCTCTCATCAGGGGGAAGTCTTTGGTGTGAGCGCCGGGACAATTCGTTCCCTGCCACACCAAAAACTTCTCGGTGCCGGGAAGGGCTCGCGCCCTTCCCAAACTTCCAAACTTACTTAATGTCGACTTTCGCGCCGGCTTCTTCCAGCTTCTTCTTGGCGGCTTCGGCATCGGCCTTGTTCACGCCTTCTTTCACGGGCTTCGGTGCGCCGTCGACCAGGTCCTTGGCCTCTTTCAGGCCCAGCCCGGTCAGCTCGCGCACGGCCTTGATGACGTTGACCTTGTTGGGTCCGACCTCGGACAGATTGACGGTGAATTCGGTCTGCTCTTCCACAGCCGCAGCAGCGGCGGCGGGGCCAGCGGCCACGGCAACGGCGGCAGCGGCGGCGGACACGCCGAATTTTTCTTCCATCATCTTGATCAGCTCGCTGATCTCAAGGACGGATTTCGCGGCGATCGCGTCTAGGATTTCTTGATTGGACAGTGCCATTTGTGTAGCTCCGAAAAAGTTTGAGGGTTCTGTACGGGTTCTGGACGCGACTTAGGCTTCGGACTTTTCCTTCGCATCGCGCACGGCGGCGACGGTGCGAACGAGACGGGCCGGAACTTCGTTGAGCGTGCGGACAAACTGGCTGATCGGCGCCTGCATGGTAGCCATCAACTTGGCCAGCAGTTCCTCGCGGCTGGGCAGCGTGGCCAGCGCCTTCACGCCTTTGTCGTCCATGACGACATTGGGCATCGCGCCACCCTTGACCACCAGCTTGTCGTTGTCCTTGGCAAAGGCGTTGATGACCTTGGCAGCAGCCACCGGGTCGGCTGAGAAGCCGTACACCAGCGGGCCGACCAACTTGTCGCCCAGCTTCTCGAACGGCGTGCCCGTCATGGCACGACGCGCCAAGGTGTTCTTCAGCACGCGCAACTGGACACCCTCGCCGCGCGCGTTCTTGCGCAGCTTGGTGACCGAGTCAACGCTCAGACCACGGTACTCGGCGACGATGATCGACTGGGCGTTTGCGACGAGCGCGGACACTTCCTCGATCATGGCGGCCTTGTCTTGCCTGTTGAGTGCCATGTCTGACTCCAAAAAGGTGCTCGGCAAGTGCTTCGCACCGGTTGCAACACCGGCGACCAACCGAGAGACCTTCAAGCTGCACTGCTGCCCTCACCTCTGGTGACTGGCAACCTCACAACCCGACAACCCCTCTTCGGGTACACCGTCTGCGCGGGGTGGTTTAGCGCGAAACGTGAAAAGTGGTCACCCAACCCTTCACGCCTCGCTACGACCAATTAAGCGCCAATGCTTCCGGTGGCTGCGAAACGTTTCACGTTTCACATTTCACTTTTCACACAAGCGCCCCTGCGGTCTTTGACAGCAGCGCGTCCCTGTCGCGTGGTTGCCCACGTTGGCCGACCTGACGCGCAGCCCAAAGCTCGTGTGACCGGTCTCGACGACGAGACCGGTCGAAACTCAAACTCCTAGCCGTTCAGCGAGGCCGGGTCGATGCGCACCCCAATGCCCATCGTCGACGACAGCGCCAGCTTCTTCAGGTAGATGCCCTTGCTCGAGGCCGGCTTGGCCTTGTTCAGGGCCTCCACCAGCGCAGCGATATTGGTCTTGAGCCGATCAGCGTCGAACGATGCGCGACCCACCGTGCAATGCACGATGCCGGCCTTGTCGGCACGGAACTGCACCTGACCGGCCTTGGCATTCTTCACAGCCAGGGCCACGTCAGCGGTCACGGTGCCGACCTTGGGATTAGGCATCAGGCCGCGCGGGCCGAGGATCTGGCCGAGCTGGCCGACCACGCGCATGGCATCCGGCGAGGCGATCACCACGTCGAACTCCATGAAGCCGCCCTTGACCTTGGCAGCCAGATCGTCGAAGCCGATCACATCGGCGCCGGCGGCCTTGGCCTCGTCGGCCTTGGCGCCCTGCGCAAACACGGCCACGCGCACGCTCTTGCCCGTGCCGGCCGGCAGCACGACCGAGCCGCGCACGGCCTGGTCGGATTTCTTGGCGTCGATGCCGAGCACCACGGCCAGGTCGACCGATTCGTCGAACTTGGCGGTCGCGGTGTCCTTCACCAGCTTGAGCGCCTCATCAAGGGCGTAGCTGGTGTTGGGCTTGACCTTGGCCTGAATGCCCTTGACGCGCTTAGACAGCTTGGCCATTTACAGACCCTCCACGACGATGCCCATCGAGCGGGCCGAGCCCGCGATGGTGCGAACGGCCGCGTCCATGCCGGCGGCGGTCAGATCGGGCATCTTGGCCTTGGCGATGTCCTCGGCCTGTGCGCGGGTGATCTTGCCCACCTTGTCCGTGTGCGGCTTGCTCGAGCCGCGCTCGATCTTGGCGGCCTTCTTGATGAGAATGGTCGCCGGCGGCGTCTTCATCACGAAGGTGAAGCTCTTGTCGGCGAACGCGGTGATCACCACCGGAATCGGCAGGCCCGGCTCCACACC
>JBIIZX010000086.1:0-9343 GCA_044346055.1 Burkholderiaceae bacterium
CGCCCTGGTCGGCAAAGCCGTTGGCGACGGTGAGCGGGCCCTGGCCCTGCACCAGCGGCAGCCAGCGCCCGCTGCCATCGGCATCAAAGCGCGCCACGTACAGCGTTCCGTGATCGAGCAGCTCGGCGTTCTCGCGATAGCCGCCCGGCTTGATCTTGTCTCGGCTGACGAACTTGTAGATGTACTCAAAGCGCGCGTCCTCGCCCATGTAGACCACGGCGCGGCCGTCTTTGGTGGTGGCCACCGTGGCGCCTTCGTGTGCAGCGCGGCCGAGCGCGCTGCGCTTGACCGGCGTGTGGCTCGGGTTGAAGGGGTCGATCTCCACCACCCAGCCAAAGCGGTTGATCTCGTTGGGGTGCCGGGTGGCATCAAAGCGCTCGTCGTGCTCGTGCCAGCGCCCGCCCGCCGGATTGCCGGGGCGCAGACCCCAGCGCCGCTCGTGCGCGCTCGGCTCCTTGGGCCCGTTGAAGTAGAAGATGAAGTTCTCTTCGCAGGTCAGATAGGTGCCCCAGGGCGTCTTGCCACTGGCGCAGTTGTTGATGGTGCCGAGCACGCGGCGGCCAGCGGGGTCAGCCGCAGTGCGGAGCAGGGCGTGGCCGGCGGCGGGCCCGCTCACACTGCACGGCGTATTCGCCGTGATGCGCCGCGCCCACGGTGACGGCCGCACGATCTCCCAGCGGCCATCCTTGTCCTGCACCTCGATCACGCTCACGCCATGCGCAGCCTGCGCCTTGCGCACCTTCTCGCGCGACCAGGTGGCCAGGCCGTCGCTGAAGAGAAGGCCTTCGTCGATGTACTCGTGATTCATCACCAGCAGGCCCGCGGTGCTGCCACTGCCCTGCGGGTAAAAGTGAATGCCATCGTGATGCATGCCCAGCTGCACCTCCTGCTCGGCGGCCGTGTTGGACGCATCCCACTTGAACGGCGCGTTCTCGCCCGACAGGCCGGCCGGCTCGCCCCACTGCGCGATCACCTGCACCGTGTAGCCCTCGGGCACCGTCAACGTGTCTGCAGTAGAGATCGGCACGCTCTTGAACCCGAGAAGCGGGCCGCTGCCCGCGCTGGTGGTGGCACAGCCGGTCAACGCGCTGAAGCCCGCCAGCGGCGCGAACAATCCGGTGGCCGCGGCGCCGAGACCGCCGCGCAGCAAGGTCCGACGCGCCGGATCAGAGACCTCGTGGATCGACAGGTTGCCGGAGCGATTGCTATCTTCCATTGCGGTGAAGTCCTTGGCCATTGTGCGCGTCCTGTTTGAGATAGACCGGCCACTGTCGGCCGGCGGCATGACAATTGTGTGACGCTGACCGTTCTACAGCGTGCGCGTATCGATCCACCACACGCGGCCGCCGCGGCGCTGCACTTCGTCGTGCATGTGCTGGGTGCCGCCCGGACCGTCGCCCCCGCCGCCATTCCACAGGCAGATAAAGCGTACCTTGTCCGCACCATGCGCCACTGCGCTGGCCAGCAGCCAGCGATTGCAGCGCTCATAGGCGTTGCTGCCCGCAGGCGAGGGGCCGAGCACATCGGGCATGCAGCGGACGGGCTGCTGCAGCTTCTGCAGCGCTGCCAGGTAGCGTTGCTGCCACTGCGCGACGTCGCTGACCGGTGCGATTGATTGCGCGATGAACTCGGCCACACCAAACGGCAGCAGCACCTCACAACGCACAGCGCGCGCAATGCAGGCCTCGATGAACAGCAGATCGCCGCCGGCCGCAGCCTGGCTCAAGGCGAGGTCCTGCGGCCCGGCGTCCAGCTCGGCCAGCACTTGGGCCAGGTGGGCGGCGGCGGCAGGCACCTTGCTGGGGGGAAAGCGTGGTGGCGAGCGGCCGGGCACATCGACCAGATGACCGGAAAACAGCAGGACCTGGCGCGGTGCCGCAAGCTTTGGCGCAGCACGTTGCGCGGCGGTGCTTGCCAAGTGCGCGAGTTCGCTGCTTGGTGCTTCCTCGGCAAGCATCAGCAGGTCACCGGCGCGCTGTGCAACCATGGCGCGCTCGAAGCGCGTGCGCCAGTCGGCTTCAGTCGGCGTCTTTGCGGACGCTTGGGGGAGAGGCTGGCCGGTCATCGTGCTGGAGGATCATCAAGCCTGTCACTCTGTCGCACTGTCACGCTGCACACTGTCACTTCCGTGCACGGTCACTTTGCGCAAGCTGGCACGGGCGCGGCCGCACGTAAGAGCCGCCGCGCGGCTGCGACAGACTGGCAACTCACATCATCACAAGGGAGACCGCATGCGCGCCGTCTGGCAAGACACCATCATCGCCCAGAGCGATGACATCGTCGAGGTTGAAGGCAACGCTTACTTTCCGCTGGCGGCGCTCGATCGCCGCTACGTGGTCGACAGCAACACGCACACCACCTGCGCGTGGAAGGGAGTAGCGAGCTACTACAGCATCAAGGTCGGTGACGCAGTCAATGCCGATGCGGCGTGGTTCTACCCGCAACCCAAGCCGGGGGCGGAAGCTGTGGCAGGCCGGGTCGCCTTCTGGCGCGGCATCAAGGTTGAGCAATGAGCTTCACTGACGCCCGGCCGCAGTCGCTGGAGGCCGCATGAGCGCCGACGGCGCGCGCCGCGCGCCAATCAGCGACGTGCAGCAGCACTACCGCGCCGTGCGTGCGCGCACCGAGGCGATCTGCGCGGCGCTGGCCATCGAGGACCACGTGCCGCAGCCGGTGGCCGATGTGAGTCCGCCCAAGTGGCATCTCGGTCACACGGCCTGGTTCTTCGAGGCGTTTGTGCTGCAGCCAAATGCGGCGCAGTTGCTGCCCGGCTATCGGGTGTTTGACCCGCGCTTTGGCCACATCTTCAACAGCTACTACGAAGGCCAGGGCGCACGGGTGGCGCGCGCCGAGCGCGGCGCGCTGAGCCGGCCGACCGTGGCCGAGGTGCTGGCCTTTCGCGCGCACGTGGACGCCGCGATGCAGGCCGTGCTGGCGCAGTCGCTCACGCCCGAGTTGGCCGCGCTGATCGAGCTCGGCCTGCAGCACGAGCAGCAGCACCAGGAGCTGCTGGTCACGGATCTCAAGTTCATTCTCGGCACCAACCCGCTCGCACCGGTCTACGCGGCTGAAGGGCATGGCGCGCTCGAACTGGCGCAGGAGCACTTTCCGCAAGTGGGCGCCGACGACTGGCTCGCGCATGGCGGTGGCGTGGTGGAGATCGGCCACGCAGGCGAGGACTTTTCCTTCGACAACGAGCGGCCACGCCATCAGGCGCTGGTGCCGCCGGTCGAGCTGCGGCGCCAACTGGTCACCAACGCCGAGTACCTCGCCTTCATGGCCGACGGGGGCTATGAGCGCTACGAGTTCTGGCACGCCGAAGGCTGGGACTGGCTGCGCACACTGCCGCAGCGCGCGCCGCTGTACTGGCAGCGCGATGCGGAGGGCGGTGAGGCCCGCGGTGAGGCAAGATGGCGGCACTACACACTGCAAGGCCTGCAGCCGCTTGATCCGGCCGCGCCAGTCACGCACATCAGCCACTACGAGGCCCACGCATTCTGCCAATGGGCCGGCTGGCGCCTGCCCACCGAGTTCGAGTGGGAGGCAGTGGCCCGCGCGCTGCCCTGGGGCCAGCGCTGGGAATGGACCGCGAGCAGCTACACCCCCTACCCCGGCTTTCAACCGGCGGCCGGGGCCGTGGGTGAATACAACGGCAAGTTCATGGTCAACCAGCAGGTGCTGCGCGGCGCCAGCTTCGCCACACCCCCGGGCCACGCACGCCCGACTTACCGCAACTTCTTCCACGCACCGCTGCGGTGGCAGTACACGGGGATTCGACCGGCGCGAGACACTGCGTAACGATTTGGGTCCCGGTCTGGGCCGGGTACCCGTGCCCACCGGCGCAGGCCAGGACCCAATTTGGAGCGATGCCCGGACTCCGAGCGAAAGACGCTGGATCCCCGCCTGCGCGGGGATGACGCTGCCGTGGCGCGGTGACAACCAAAGCGCCACCTCGCACCGTCTATCTCGCAAACGGATTCGCGGTCGTAAACCACAACGCGATCCCCGTTGCGATGATGAACGCACCGTCGATCACGCCCACGCCGATGAAGAACTTGGTCTGCAAGGTGGTGATCAGTTCCGGCTGGCGGGCGCTGGCTTCGAGGAACTTGCTGGTAGCGAGACCGATGCCGATGCACGAGCCGAGCGCGGGGATGCCGATCATCAGCGCCACGGCCAGTGGCAGGAGGGTGTTGCTGTCCATGGAAAGTCCTTTCGAGTCAGCAATCAGACGTGGCGTGCACGCGCGGCTTGTGCCGCAGCGGCCGGCTGCAACGGAGGCTGCGACGGCGGCTGCAACTGCGACTGCGAGTGCAACTGCGACCGCGCCAAACCCCCGGCCTGCAGCACAACAAACAGCGTCACGGCCAGCGCCTGCAGCAGCAAGTGCCCGACGGCGTAGGCGTTGAGCGCGGGGATCGGCAGCGCGAGCAGCACGCAGGCCGCTGCGTACACCGCGTTGCCGATCACGATGAAGCGCACCACCGCGCGCGGCAGCACCCCGCTGCGCGCCAGCAGCACCAGCGTGGCGGCATAGGCCAGCATGAACAGCCCCGAGCCAAGGATGAGGCTGGTGGGTGCGGCGACCATGCGTGCGACCACCGCTGTGGCAACAACGTGCAGCAGGCCAGTGGCGCCGCTGCCGGCCGCGTCGATCAAAAGGCCTGCGCGCAGCAGGCGGGATGGAACGATGTGTTGCATGGCGAGCTCCTTGAAGTCGAAAGCCGGGCGCCGTCGTTGGGTTGGATGCAGCGCGATCGAGGTGAAGCATCGGCCGCTTGCTGCGGCAAAGCGATTACGTCGGAGGTAGTGGCGGCTTGCCATGGCTGGTCGACAATCAGGCCATCGACAATGAGCCCATCGACAGCCGCCCCAACCAACTCCCATGCAGCCTCACGTTCAACCCAAGCGCGCCGGTGGCGCCGGCATCGGCCCGCTGCTGCGCGACTGGCGGCAACGCCGCCGCCGCAGCCAGATGGACTTGGCGCTCGATGCCGGTGTGTCGCCGCGCCATTTGAGCTTCATCGAGACCGGCCGCGCGCGGCCGAGCCCCGAGACGCTGCTCGCGCTGGCGCAATGCCTCGAGGTCCCGCTGCGTGAGCGCAATGACCTCTTGCTCGCGGCGGGCTTTGCGCCCCGCTACGCCGAGCGCACGCTCGACGAGGGCGAGATGGCGAGCGTGCGCGCCGCGCTCGAACGCATCCTCGCCGCGCACGATCCGCTGCCGGGCCTGGTGGTCGATCGGCTATGGAACGTGGTGCTCGCCAACCAGGGGGCGGGGATGATTGCGCAGCTGCTGCCGCCATGGCTCACCACGCCGACCATCAACGTGTTTCGCGCCAGCCTGCATCCCGAGGGGCTGTCCAAGTACACGGTCAACCTGGCTGAGTGGTCGACGATCGCGCTCGGCGCGCTGCGGCGCCAGGCGCAGCGCTTTGGCGATGCGCAGCTGCAGGCACTGCTGGACGAGGTGCAGGCGTATCCGAACGTGCAGGCCGCGCTCGCCACGCACGCGGTGCCGCCGGTGGGCGCGCCAATGCCGCTGATCGTGCCCTATGTGCTCGCTCTGCCCGGGCTGGGCGAGGTGCACTTGTTCACCACCATCACCACCTTTGGCACGCCGCGCGATATCACGCTCGAGGAGCTATCGGTGGAGCTGTTCTACCCGGCCGACGCAGAGTCGGCGGCAAAGCTGCGGGGCGCGCGTTAAGTCAGCGCGGGTTAAGTCAGCGCGCGTTAGGACAGCGCGCACTGAGGTCAACGCGTCGAGTCACTCGGCAAGCTCAGCGCTTCTTGCGCGCGCCGTCCGCCAACAACAATTGCCTTGACGCCCGCTGCAAAGCGGCTCCCAATGCGGCCAACCCTGATGGAGCGATCCATGACCCGCCGCGCCCGCTTGTCCGGCTTGTTGTTCGCCTTGCTCGCCGCCATGCTGTGCGGCGCCAGCGCCGTGCGCGCGCAGGGCGCCTTCCGCATCGAGGTGCATCCGATCGTCTCGCTCGATGCCGACACCGCGCGCGCGTTGCAGGGCAAGTTCGAGGGGCCGGCGCGCACCATCGCCGGCGAGCTGCGCTTGCCGTTCACCGACCAGCAGCGCGTGCCCGCGGTCGTGTTCCTGCACGGCGATGCGGGTGCGGTGTCCAACCAGCCGCTGTGGATCGACAAGCTGGTGGCAATGGGGATCGCGGTGTTCACCGTGGACAGCTTCAGCAGCCGCGGCGTCATCGCGCAAGGGCCGGGCATCCTGATCGAAGCGCGCACGCCTTCGCCCTTGATCCGCGTGGCCGACGCGCAGGCCGCCCTCGCGTTGCTCGCCAAGCATCCGCGCATCGACCCGCAGCGCATCGCGCTGATGGGCGTGTCCTCTGGCGCACGCGCCACGCCCTACATGGCCACCAAGCGCTTTGCCGGCGATGGCGCCGGTGGGCGCTACGCGGCATTCGTGGCGCTGTATCCGCCGTGCAACCTGCGGCTGGACGGCGAGACTGAGGTCACGGGGCCAATCCGCATTCACCACGGCGCGGCCGATGTCATCACCCGCCCAGAGTTCTGCCGCGCCTATGTGGAGCGGCTCAAGCAGGTCGGGCGCGAGGCGGAGTTCTTCGAGTACGCCGAAGGGCGCCATGGCTTCGACAGCGACCCGCGCATGCCCATCATGCGCAACACCACGCTCCCCAACCCGGGCAAGTGCGAGATGGTCGAGCGCGACGCCGGCCTGGTGAATGCCGCCACCAGCGAGCCCTTGCGCGCGACCGACGCCTGCGTGAGCACCGGCATCGAGGGCGGGCCCAGCCCGGCGGCCGGCGCCCAGGTGCAGGCGCGCGTGCTGGCTTACTTCAAGACCTTGTTCGCGCAGTAGCGCTGGCGTTCAAGTCGCGCCGCGGTCGGCGCGAGCGGTCTTCGTGGCCTCGGTCTTATGGCCTCGGTCTTCATGGCCCGACTGTGCAATGCGTGCGGCGCTCGCTTAGCAGCGCCGATTCAGGCCGCGGCGTCGCTGCCGGCCTGGGCGGCCAGCGCGTCTTTCGCATCCTTGGCCATGCGCTTGCGCAGGTCCGAGCCCTTGCGGCCGGTGACCAGCGGCGCGATGCGCTGCTTCAGCGCGTCGGCCTCAGCATCCTTCAGGCGGCCGATGGTGCGCTGGCGCGCCAGGTTGTCGATGAGGTTGAGCAGCTGTTGCTGGTCGAGCTGCTGCAGCTTCTCATCGGTCCACTCGAGCAGGATGGGCGACTGGAATACGGGCGGCGGCGTGCGGGACGATCCTTTGGCCATGCGAAAACTCCGAGAGCTGGGCGCCAGATGCTGCGCGCTTGAGCGGGACGCAGCGGGGGCAAGCCTCGCTGCGGGTCTAGTGCGTGGACGCCCCTGCCGGGGTAGTCAACAAGGCACCGTTACCCGCAACCATACGCTCAGCGCGCGTCTTCAGGGCGGCGGCCATGGCCGCCAGCCCGGGCTGCAGGCGCCCCAGGCCGACCGAGGAGGTCAGCAAGGCCATCATTCCGCTGCGTGTCTCGCTGTAGTGAAAGCGCACCCCGCTCGAGCGCAGCTCGATGCGAAAGCGCCGCTCCGAGGCAAACATGCCCGGCAGGCGCCAGCGCTCGACCCACTGCATCTCGCGGTTTTCGCGCAACCGCACGATCAGCGGCTTGGCGTTTTCCTTGCGACCAGCCGCGCTGGTGGCCGTGATCTCGATGCGGCGGCCCTCGCTGGCCCGGCCCATCACGCCGCGGATCAGCGGGTTCCAGTGGCCATAGGCGGCAAAGTCGGCGAGGATCGACCACACGATGGCCGCAGGTGCGTCGATATCGATCTGGGTCTTCAATTGACTCATGAGCCCAGTATGGGCGCCTGAGGGTCATTGCCACGCCAAAGCAGGCTCCCAGGCGCCCAACGGCAGCCTCTCTACTCATGAACGCGGGATGCAAGAGAGGGATTTGGCGCGGTTTTGCTCTGGCGCGCGCGTTCGGCTTTGTTCGGTGTCGTTCGGCTTTTGGCTTTTCGCTCGCGCCCGCGCTGGCTTTTGCGAGCAGTGGCCGCATCTATCTCCGACAAGACAGAAACTCAGGGCGGTGATGCGTCCGTTTGCCTTGTTCGTCCTACGTTCAGGCCCAGGTGCGAGCAAAAAAGCGCGATACCGCATCGATTTACGTGACGCCGAACAAGATTTCGAGTGACATCGATCGATTTACGGGGTACTGTTCCTCCGCTCGCGTTCGGTTCGTCTCTCCTTCGGTTCTTTTCTGCCCCGCCCGGCTTTGCTAGCGGCGCCTCTGAAGTCCCCCAGGTCAACGGTTGATCGTCGGCTCGCCCGGAAAGGTTCCGGTGCGATCATTTCTTTGACTATTTTGGGAAGATAGACATGGCACAAGGTACCGTTAAGTGGTTCAACGAATCCAAAGGTTTTGGCTTCATCACTCCTGAGGACGGCGGCAAGGACCTCTTCGCGCATTTCTCGGAAATCCAGGGCACGGGCTTCAAGACGCTGGCCGAAGGCCAACGCGTTGAGTTCAATGTGACCCAGGGCGCCAAAGGCCCGCAGGCGTCGCAAATCCGCCCGATCTAAAGGGCGCAGGCCATCAGCGCGCGCGGCTTGCCGGGCGCGCTGGCTGCCAAAACTGAGCGCAGCCCCCTCACGGGGAGCTGCGCCTTTTTTTCTCCCGCTTCCTTACAATTTCGGCTGTCGATTACTTTTTCTGCTTACTTAAGGAGGCCCATTGGCCAAAGAAGAGCAACTTGAAATGAATGGCGTGGTGAACGAGGTCCTGCCGGACTGCCGTTTCCGCGTCACGCTAGAAAATGGACATGAACTGATCGCCTACTCGGCGGGCAAGATGCGCAAGCACCACATCCGCATCCTCGCTGGTGACAAGGTTTCGCTTGAACTGTCGCCCTATGACCTGACCAAGGGCCGCATCACGTTCCGGCACATCGAACAGCGCACCGGTTCCGCACCGCGTCCGCGGCAGTTCAATCGGCGCTAAGCGCCGCCCTCACGGGCCTAGCGATCGGCACTGCGCCGGTCTGCACCAAACAAATTGAAGATTGCGGCGCGAGTGCGAATGCGTGCTCGCGCCTTTTTGCGTTTTCTTGGCGACCCGCTTGTGGATCTGTGCGTGCTCGGACCGCGCCGCCCCAAGCCGCTTGATCCGCTTGCAATCGCACGGGCTGTGACGGGGGCTACCGCCGTTCGCTGCAGCGGCGAAATCCCCCTACCCCCTTATCAAAGTGAGGCTTGGACGTTGTGCCCGGCGTCAACTATCCTGAGCTGTTAGCGACAACTATCGTGAGCGGTGCGGTTGGGCGTTGATCATTGGGCTGGGGTTGCGGGGGGGTTGCGGGGGGCCCG
>JBIIZX010000507.1:0-2768 GCA_044346055.1 Burkholderiaceae bacterium
GCGACTAACGCCTCGGAATCGCCGCCGCAATCCCCTGCCTCAACAACTCCTCCCCCTTCCAATCCGGAAACTGCGCTCGCAAGCTCTGCTCGATCTCGCCGGGCGTCTTGAACTTGGCAAAGGCCTCGATGGCCGCTCTCACGTAGCGCTTCATCTCGCCCAGCGCGGCACCGCTGGTGGGTGCGCCGTGGCCGGGCAGCAGGAGCGTGTCGGGTGCGCCGACCCAGGGGGGCAGTTGCTCCAGCGCGGCGGACCAGCGCACCAGTTGGTTGTTGCCGAGGTAGGGATGCCGCTTGACGTAGACGAGGTCGCCGGTGATTGCGACCTTCTGGTCCGGGAAAAAGGCCATGACCTGGGCGACCGATTCCGCGTCGCGCTGCAGGCGCAGTTGCATCGTGACGTTGCCGATGCGCTCATCGCCCGGCGCGATGTTGCCGGCGATCTTGGGCAGCACCACGCCCGGTCGCAGCAGCGGCTTGACGGCGGGGCTGGCGAGAAAGGCCTCGGTCTCGCGCGGCGCAAAGGTCGGGATGTCGGCGAACTCGGCCCAGCCCGACCACTGCTCGTAATGCTCGTGCGAAATGATCACGCGGCCGATGGGCTTTTTCAGCGTGTTGGCGTAGTAGCGCAGCTCGCGCCCCATGACCAGCGCGCCGGTGGTGTCGAAGGCGATGATGCGGTCCGACAGCTCGATCAGGTGCGCGCTGCCGGCGAACATCGCCTCCGGCGCCACGTAGGTGTGGAAGGTGACGGCGTTGCGCTGCATCACCCACATCTGCGCGCCGCTGGGAAAGGCAAAGGTGGGTTGTTGCGGCACGCCGGTGGTGGTGGCCGCGCTGACGCGCGAGGGCAGGTACTTGCCCACGGTGTCGACGGTGGCGCTATAGGCGCCGCTCATGGTCTCGCAGCCGGCCAGCAGCGGGCTCAACAATGTGGCGCCGGCACCGGCGGCAAGCAGCGCGCGGCGGTTGGGGTCAAAGCGAGGTGCAGCCATGCAAGCTTCTCCAGCGAGGCGATGTTGATCCCGGCAGTCTAGTGCGCAGCCGCAGGGGCGCTCTGGTCTAATCCTGCGCACTCCCCTGGCATTTCATCTGCATTGCCCGGACGACCCATGAAACCGGACGACCTGAATCCCCATCCCCTGCCGGCAGCACTCGCGGCCACGCCGTCGAACGCCTGGCGGCTGCCCGAGCTAGACGCCGACCCGCAGGAGACTGCCGAGTGGCTGGAGTCGCTCGAGCAGGTGATCGCACAGCTCGGGCCGCAGCGCGCCACCTTCCTTCTCAAGAAACTGCTGCAGCACGCGCGCGCGCGCCGCGTGCCACTGCCGCAGGTGTTGGCGACGCCCTACATCAACACCATCGGCCTGAATGAGCAGCCGCCGTTTCAGGGCAACCTGGAGCTTGAGTCGCGCCTGTCGGCGCTGGTGCGCTGGAATGCGCTGGCGATGGTGGTGCGCGCCAATCGCGCCAGCGCCGAGCTTGGCGGCCACATCGCCAGCTACGCGTCAGCGGCCGATCTCTTTGAGGTCGGCTTCAACCACTTCTTTCGCGGCGGCGCCGAAGGCGACCTCGTCTACTTTCAGCCGCACTCTGCCCCCGGCGTGTATGCGCGCGCTTACCTGGAAGGCCGCCTCAGCGAGGAGCAGCTGGCGCACTACCGGCGCGAGGTCGGTGGCAAGGGGCTGTCGTCGTACCCGCACCCGTGGCTGATGCCGCAGTTCTGGCAGTTTCCCACCGGCTCCATGGGGCTCGGGCCGCTCTTTGCCATCTACCAGGCGCGCTTCATGAAGTACCTGGAGCACCGCGGTCTCGCGCCGGCCTCGGGGCGCAAGGTGTGGGCGTTTGTGGGCGATGGCGAGATGGACGAGCCTGAATCACTGGCAGGCCTGAGCATCGCCGCGCGCGAGGGGCTGGATAACCTCGTGTTCGTCGTCAACTGCAACCTGCAGCGGCTCGATGGCCCGGTGCGCGGCAACGGCTCGATCATCCAGGAGCTGGAGGGGCTGTTTGCCGGCGCCGGCTGGAACGTGATCAAGCTCTTGTGGGGCTCGGACTGGGATCCATTGTTTGCGCGCGACGAGCACAACCTGCTGCTGCGAGCGCTGCACGAGACCGTGGATGGCGAGTTCCAGACGCTGGCCGCCACCGATGGCCGCTTCAACCGCGAGCACTTTTTTGCCAAGTTTCCGCAGCTGCAGCAACTGGTCTCGCACCTGAGCGACGATGACATCGACCGGCTGCGGCGTGGCGGCCATGACCCGGTGAAGATTTTTTCGGCCTACTGGCACGCCAGCCGGCACACCGGCCAGCCCACGGTGATCCTGGCCAAGACCAAGAAGGGCTATGGCATGGGCACCACTGGCCAGGGCCGCATGACCACGCACCAGCACAAGAAGCTCGACACCCAGCAACTGGCCGAATTCCGCGACCGCTTTGCGCTGCCGCTGACCGATGCGCAAGTCGAGGCCTGCGAGTTCGTGCGGCCGGCGGCCGATGCACCCGAGATGAAGTACCTGCACGCGCGGCGCACCAAGCTCGGCGGCTACCTGCCGGCGCGCAGCGGCAGCTGCGAGCCGGTGAGACCGCCACCGCTGGACAGCTACGCGCGCTTTGCGCTCGAAGCCAACGGCAAGGAGATGAGCACGACCATGGCGCTGGTGCGCATGATCTCCGCGCTGCTCAAGGACAAGACGCTGGGCGCGCGCATCGTGCCGATCATTGCCGATGAGGCGCGCACCTTCGGCATGGCGGATCTGTTTCGCCAGG
>JBIIZX010000508.1:0-2765 GCA_044346055.1 Burkholderiaceae bacterium
CCGGGGAGAGGTTGGTCGCTTCGGGACCCATCAACTTGGGCTCGACTGCGGCTTTCAACGATGCGCTGGATCGCTGGCCGCAGGTTCGCGAAGTTGTGCTCGACAGCCCTGGCGGGATCATCTCTGAGGCCCGCCAACTGGCTCGCGTGATCCAAGCTCGCAGGCTCGATACACGCATTGACAGCGAGTGCCTTTCGGCTTGTGTGGACCTGTTCGCGGCCGGCCAAACACGCACGATGCGCGCCGACGCCTTGATCGGCCTGCACTCGGCGTGGAGCAACAACACGTCGCCGGAAATGCAGCAACGCATTAGCACGATTAACAAGGATTTTGAACAACGCTTGTTCGAACTGGGCGTGGAGCGGCGATTCCTGGAGGTAGGGACTTCAACGCCCGGCCATGAGATGTTCATCAACACAGCGCGGCAGGCCCATATCGCTGGGCTCGCAACTCGCGTCGTTGAGCGTTAGGGATGTCTGAAGAATGTATGCAGAGGGCGTCGCGAGCCCTTGCCATTGCCGCGTGCTAACTTCGCTCCGCCCCTGCGGCCGGCGTTAGCTTTGCTGTTCATCGCGCCTGTCCTTTGTCAATCCCTGGCGGCCGCTCGCCTTCGCGTCCTCCGCCTAGGCCGCGTCCGAATTCGCGCCGGATGAAGGCATCGGTGGCCAGCGCGAGTTGCCGATCGGCAGGATCGGCCGATCGAGCCAGCGCGTTACGCAAATCGTCCCACTGCGCTTTCGCGCCTGCGATCTGCTGCTCGGCCTTGACGTCGACTAGGCGCGGCCGGGTGGGCGGCGTGCGCCGCACCGCATCGGCACGGGCGTCGAGCTCTTCCGCGGTAGCGTCCTTGCCCAGAGATCGCGCGCGCAGTGCCCGCTCGCGCAGGCCCGCTTCTCGCTCCGTCATCTTGCGTTCCCACAGGTGCTCGTGTCGTTGCGAGTAGCCGCGCGTGCGCTGGCGGCTTGCCGCCGCGTCCACACCACGGTCGCGCAGCTCGTGTGCGAAGCGCAGCCTCCAGCGATGAAGATCCGCCTTGCGCGGATTCAGTCGCTTCAATCCGTCGTTGCTCGCAACGCGCACCAGCATGTGCACATGAGGCGAGCTCTGATGCTGATGCAACGCCAGGGCATAGCGGTGGCCTCGAAACTCGGCGGCCGCGGCCGCTTGCACCGCATCGAGCAGCTTGGCCGCGTCAGTGTCTGGCGGCATCTGCCACATCACATGCACGGCCTCAGCCTTGTCGCTCGTCCAGGGCATGGGGCTCGGTGAGCGTTGCCATTCCTTCACGAGGTCCTTGAGGCCGCCCACGGTGTCAATCCGCTCGCCGGTCTCCGTGATGATCGGCCGCACCAGCCGCTCGCCCTCGTCCTTGCGGTTCTCGTCCTTCCGATTCGTCCCACTCTCGGCAGCAGCGCCGTCGCGCTCGCCTTCCTGCTCCTTGTACGCGGCCGCCTTCCCATCACCGATGTACTCGAGATGGTCGCGCACGCCGGCGACGCCGCGCGACTTGCCGGTGATCTTCACCATCACCTGGGGAGCCTTTCGCAAGTGCGCGCGGAGCTCATCGCGCAGGAACTCCCCGCCACCGATCGGCGCCGATCCGCTCACGGTGGTCGATGGTGCCGCGGACCGACGGTTCGCGCCCCCGCTGGTGGCCAGCAGCTGCACGGCCGCCGCCAGGCCGCCTCCGTCTCTGCTCTTTGCGCGCTTGGGCCCCGGCCAGAACAGCCGCTCAAGTTCGCGCTCGACTTCGCTCATGTCTCGACCTTCACGCGCCGCCGCCCATGCCGGACCTCGAGCTCGCCCACCAACGCCGACACGCGTGCGCAAACCCGATCCAACTTCTGGCACGTCTCCGCCAGCGCCTCTCGCTCGGCCGCCGTGCTTTGTCCTGGATAAGTGTTCCAGCTCCTAGCCATCTGATTCAAATTGCGGCCGATCGCGGCGATCTCGATCAGCGCCGCCCGCACGGTCTCGCCAGCGGCCGCGACCCGGTGTGCCTGGTCGGGCGTCACCGACATTTGTAGCTCGATGTATTTCGCCAGTGACAGGGCGTGAGCCTGGGCCTCCTGCTGCCAGCGCACGGCGTTCGATGTGGTTGTGCGGAGCACAAAACGGCGGCGCGGCGTGGCGTCGGCGGGAGGGTGCAGCGCAGGCTTGGGGGCCGGGATGGAGCGGGGCAGGGCGGCCTCGATCGCCTTGCGCATCCAGGCGCTGACCGTGATTCCGGCCGAACGGGCGGCGTCTTCGACCGAGGCCTCAAGGGCGCCGAGTCGGACGTTGCGGGTGCGACTGGACGTCCGTGGCGGCTCCGTTTGATCTTCGACCATGACCCCCGACCAATGACCAGTGCCCGCCCAGGCGTGGCACGTCGGCGCCACAGCGCCTATCTGTGCCTCTTACTTTACAGCCCCTGTCTCACTCCAACAATGCCATCTCTCCGACTCTCCTCATCGGCCAAGCCTCGACTGCCGAAGATCTCAGGCATGAATCAGTCAACTTTCCTGCAAATACCCGGCGGAATAGTTGACGACCATGCACACTTCAGGCAAATTGCTGGCAAATGTCCAACAGACGCCGGGCAGTTCCACAGCTACCTGTTGCGAAGATCGATCAGTCGCTGTCGGGATACGTACGAGAGCACCTAGACGCAATCGAACGACTGTTGGACGCCGGTCTGAAGTACGACACGATCGTTTCGTTGCTGTTGAATGCCGGCCTGGAAAGTGCGGCCTACAGTGCCTTCGACGCCGCCTTGTATCGGG
>JBIIZX010000087.1:0-9314 GCA_044346055.1 Burkholderiaceae bacterium
CGGCCTCCTGTCCGTTTGGCCCGATTGTGCCTTCGATGCCGAACCCCCCGCCGCCTGGCAAATTGAACGGAAGGGGCAACGTGCCTCCCACCGGCTTCGTCCCGAAGTAAATGGGCGATCCGCCGTGGAACGGGAAGATCATGAGGTTGCCACCGCTCAACCAGGGCGGCCCGCCGTGGCTCTCGCCAGCGGACCAAGCATCTGGCACGGCGGCTTCCCACGCCGCCCGTCTCCACGCCGCTCCCTGCGCCATCGACACGGTTGCTTCAACGCCTGCAATGACCAAAGGAAAATGACGACATTACATAAGGATCCCTACACCAACACGACAACGCGATGACCGCAACGAAGAACCGCGCGGTGGTGCGCAAGACCTTCGGTCACGGTCACATCGCACAGCGCTTCGACCGCCCGATCAATGGCTTCTTTGCCGATGACCTGACGCCGTTTCTGAGCCTGCATCGGCCGTTCCTGTGGGCCACCGAGATCGACAAACCCGCAAAGCACGTTGGCGGATACCGGGCGGGCGCCTGGAGGCGGGCAGCGGCAACGAGTGCTGCCCAGGGTTGAAAGGTGGAGACGCAAATTCCTTTCCGCGTCGGCGTAGACCAACCTCATCGATACGTCATCGTGCAGTCACGGCGGAACGGGATCATCGGACCTTGATGGTTCTGTGGGCTCCTGCCCCTCCTGCCCGGTGTCTCCTGCGCTGCCGCGACCTGTATCGCCGACGTTTGCGTTCATTGACAACCTCTCTGGCGAGGGATTCGACGTAGCTGGGCCTGTGACGCGAGGCATCGGCGCAGGGCTCGCCGCAGGTGGTGCTGCGCTTGTGCATGTCTTTCGCGCCCTGCAGGAGCAGGCCGCTTCTTGGCAACGGACGGAGACAACGATTGCCGAGCGTCCGCGTGCCTGCGGCGCCATTGATTCGGCGCGTGCCTATCTCAACAACCTGCAGCGCGACGGTCTGGACCAGGCGCTTCGTTCCATCCCCGCCCGCACGTACGACTGGAAGTTGCCAACCGGTCATGGCGTTGAGGTGCGTCAGGTGGTTGGAAAAGACGGGCTGACGTTCGTCGTCAACATCAAGGAGCCGGGCGGAAAGAGCTACCGGCTGCAGCACGTGCATGCGGAAATCACGGAAAAGGGCATCAAGGTACCGGTCGGGCGCGTGCCGTTGCGCCTCGGCAATCAGACGCTGGGCGAGCTGGACGTCGCGCTGCGCGTGGGCGCCACCGGGCTCAATGAGGTCACGCTGAAATTCACCGGCAGCGACGGCCGGATCCTCACCTTGAAGCTGAAGACCGCGCCTTGCAACCCCGACATCACGGGTGCCTCACTCGTTCGGCCCAATGTCGGAAGTTCACCGGATGCCCGCTACTTTGGTGAACAGCATCTTGCCCGTTCGGCCTCGGCGCGCCGCGGCAACCTGCACGAGGGCATGACCGACTTGCTGATGCAGATCCAGCCCTCCGCCAACGGCCTCTACCGCAACCACGGGTCGTCTGCCATGGACCTGGTCGCCCGCCCGCTGGAGCTGCTGCGCGCTGCGGGGGCCGATTTTTCCGCCTTCCAGGCGCTGCAAGACACCTACGCCCGCTTGCCGCGCCGTCCAAATGGACGCCCGCTTGATGAAGACGCATTCCGCGACCTGCGGCAGCAGACGTGGGCATGGTTGCAGCGCAGTCTGCAGCAGTCGATCGATCGCGGCAGCATCCGGGCCGACGACCTGGCCAATCGATTTGGCGTCAACTACGGCGTTGACGCAGTCCGTGACGGATATTCCAAATCGGCAGCGCCCCCGGTTGCTCGACAGCGGCCCCAGGCCAACGCCTACGCGGTCGGTGAAGGCATCGGCACGCCGTTCGGTCGCGTCGTCTGGGCAGGGGTGAGTGCGGCCGGTACAGCACAAGTCGCCCAAGTCAAGACGCGCACGACCCCCTACGACCTGCCCAGTTCGGTGAACCCAGCCAACCGTGACGAGGTGCGCGCCTGGGTGCTCCGCTCCGTCCAGCACGGGCACATTCCGGCGGCCCATCTTTATGGTGCCAGCCAGGCGCGTTACCTCAACGGCGAGCGGATTGGCACGCCGCATGGAGATTTGTTCTACGTCGCGCGCGGTGCCAGCGGGGGCCCGGAGGTTCGAGGCCGCAACAAGTCCTACGAGATCAAGGACGGGATCGATCTGACCAACCGCGATGCCGTCCGCGGCTGGGCGATTCGGGCGATCGAGAATGGGCAGATCGACCGCGCGCAGTTGCACGGGCCGGTGTCTGCGTCGGGGCCGGCTGCTTCGGCTGATCAGGCCTGGCCGACGAAGGTCAGGGCGAACTGGCGTCAAGTGCAACAGGCGGTCCGCTCCCGCGGCTGGGAGGTCAGCCAGATGCCCGATGGAGAGTTCTTCGTTTGGCGCGTCGCCGGCAACTCGGCGGCCCGCGAGGTCACGAACGCGATCGCCGACGTGCTCGACGTGCCTCGCGACCGCATGCATGTTGCGACCACGTCTTACAACGTGCTGGGACAGAAGCGCTCCGGGCTGGCGGTGTCGGCCCGCGTCTACGCTGATTGATCGTGGCGGTCGTCGTTTTGAGCGTCGTGTTCATCGTCGTGTTGGTCGTCGTGATGGTCGAACGGGTGCTGCCGGATCGCGCCTGCATGGCGCAATCCCGCGGCAGCACGGACGACGGCGCTGACTCGGTGGCGATGGCTTCGCACCCCACTGCCACGGCGTCTGCCGCAGGTCGTATGCGCGGCGCCGTTGCATCGTTCAGGCAGCGATCCGTGCCCTTGGCCCATACGAGCGCCTGGTCGCACCGGCAAGGGTCAACTCGCCGCAACGCGGGCACCAGCGCTGCGACCGGGAGCACTTGACCCACCCCGCAGGCGCTTGCCGCAGGCCTCAAACGTCGACTCTGACCATGCGATCCATACCGTTCTCGCCATCCGAGGCGACGTCAACTCCGACCAGCCTGGGCATGCCCGGGAGCAGCGGTGCGGCGTTTGACCTCGGTCCCGTCAGCTACCCGAACGAAGCCTTGTCTGTGCCGCGGCGGCACTACGACGGTGTTGCTTTCGTGCCCCCCGCCGCGCCAGCGGTTCCGCTCGTTGTCGTTGCGATCGTTGTGTACACCGCGCAGCAACTGCTTCTGTCGCCGCGCGGCAGGCATGCCCAGATCGAGGCGGCCGCCCTGCAGAAAGCCTCCAGCCTGTGGCCTCCTCATGTGTCGACGCAGGCGCGTGCGTGGTTCATGTCAGAGTTTCGCTCTGCGCTACGCAATGGCAACACGGCAGTCAGGTCGCTTGCCGACAGGTTGAAGTTGGAGACGGCACTGCCTGCTCCGCAGGCGCCTCCCCGGGGACGCGCGTCTCCAGCCGAACAAGGTCGAGCGTACGCGCGAGACACGGCTCCCCGGCCTGCGGCTTCATTCACCCGGACTCAAGTGTCGAACGGGGTCGCCGCGCCCTCGCCAAACGCAGCTGCCCCGCAGCGGACCGACGGGCAGTCCCTGTTGTCGAGCGTCGTCAGTCAGGCCGATGCTCTGGCCCGGATGGCAACGGCTGGCAAGCCGATCACGCCGGCGCAGATCGCCAAGAACCGCCCGCTCGACGCGCTATTCAAGCTCCGGCAGGCGATCGACCGCTTGGCAAGCGCAGAGGCCATCGGCATCCCTGCACACCGTACAGCCCCGGAGTTGGAGCGGCGAGCGCTCGATCAAGTGGTCGGGTGGTATCGGCTGACGGTGCATCAGGCGTTGGCGGGACTGTTGACGGGTCAATCCTCCCAGGCCGTGCAGGCGCGCGCTCGTGCGGGCGTCGGCGCGCCCTATTCGCAGCAAGCGCTGGAGCGGCTCCATGCGCAGGCCAGCAAGGTGATGACCTCGGCCGGCGATGCTGATCTGCTCGCTCGACTGACCCAACGGCTGTCTCAGCAAGCTGCCCAGCCGCCGATGATGCTCGCCGCGCCGGGCGAGCGGCCCGTTGACTCGCGCACCGGCACCGTCGCCGCGACAGGGGCGGCAGCAGGCGAAGTCGCAAGGCGGCAGTTGGAAGACGAAGCGCGCCGGCTCAAGCAGGCGCGGGAGCAACTGTGGAGAGAGCGAAAGACGCAGCTGCCGGGTGCAGGTCCAGACGCAGTCGAGGAGGCAGTCGCGCAGCGCAACGGTGTCTCGGTTGACCAACTTCGTGCGGCCCGCAGCCAGGTAACCGATGGGGAGCCGGGCGGCGTTCGAGCCAGCGCCGCATCAGGTATCGGTTCAGTCGGAATCGGTGCGGGGCACCGGATCGTGGTCATCGACCAGACGACGAATCACGAGAAAGAAGTGTTCTTCCGTCGCCTGTTTGGATCCGTCAACACCAGCTTCTTGCCGTTGATCCAGCAGCCGGCGCCCGACGAGATTGCAATGAGCGCCAAAGGCAACGCCAAAGCGAAGGCCGAGCACGCGTCCCGGACCAGCGTGCCCGCGCCGCTGCTGCTGGCAGACATCGCTGGCGCGCGCGGAATACTGCCGCCAGAGCTGTTGGCCGCGCTGCACGACTTCGTGACGTTTGGCCTTGTTGTCTCGCACCGCACAGAGATGCGGCCAGCTGGCGCTGTGCGTGCGCTCGAGACATTCCTGCAAGCGCATGGTGCTGCACCATCGGAAGCCGCGTGGTGGGAGTTTCTTGAAAAAGCTGCCCGTATGCACGGGCAGCAAGCCGCATGGGACGCCTTGCGGGCCTCGCCTGTGTTTGTGTTCACTGACGACAGCAAGACGCAAGCCTACATCCATGGACCCGACGGCAAGGAGCGCCCGCTTTCGTTCCGGGACCTCGACACCGCAGTGCGTGCGGTGGCCGCGCGCGGTGCTTCAGCCGAGGAAGAGCCGCTTATCGAGTTGCATCGGGCGGTGCAAGCCGTGGCCTCGACGCTGAAGGCAACTCGAGCGCACGGCGCCGTCGATCAGGGGCAGACGCCGGAGGCTCCATACAAGGATGAGGATGCAGCGCTGCGCTGGTATCTGGACTTGCTCGGCAATCATGGGGTACTCGGGCCGGATGGCAGTCCCATCGCGTCGCTGATGGAGCCCCTGCGTCTGCTGCAAGCCCTTGATGTCCTTGCGCGCTTTGAAGGGCAGGCTGGGCTTCAGGACATCAAGATCCGCGGAATGTCCGTGGTCTCTGCGACACCCCTGCTCGCTCCGAAAGGGTTCGAATTCGAGTCACCATCGGGCAGTTTGCAGGCCACCGGGTATGAAGACTTCCGCTTCCGCCCGCTTGAGGACGCGCGGCGCCGCCTCGAGGCGGGCGAGCCCGTCTCGCTGCCTCACGTGCTGATGCCAACGCACGGTGGCGGCCGCTCGGTCGCTGAGCTGCTCGAACACGGCCAGCCCGAGGACCTCCTGCAACTCTCGCGCGGCGAGGCGATGAAACGCCTGGTCGAGCAGCTACGTGAGAGTGGGTTGCACATGCCGCAACTTGGCGATGGCCCCCACTTGCCGCCGCTCAACGCGAGCGACCGCATTGCCGTGGTGGTGCCCGACGCGGCGGACAGCGCCTTTCGAGCACGCCTGACAGACCAAATCATGCAGGCGTGGCACGCAGATGCGCAGGCGCAGCCGCCGGCTGCCAGACCGCAGATCGAGTTCCACCCGCTGTCGGCAATGGACGATCCGACCACGAACGCCCAAGTGCGCGGCGCGTCTGTCAGCTACTTCGTCAGCCCTGACCTGGTGCCGGGGGCCGATGGCCCCGAGGCAAAGCGGTCGTTCTCGCTGGGCCTGCTGAGTGATGCGATCGATGCCACCGTTGGGCCAGCCGCACTACGCGGCAACCCGAGCTTTGTCCTGATCGACCCTGAACGCCCCGACTCAACGGGCATGCAAGCCCGCGCCCTGCTGCGCGGCCTGTACAACGGGGGCGAGGTCCCGCATCCATTGCCCGCTGCGTTTGTGCCGTTCAACGACAACGCGATCGCGCAGGCCGCGCAGCAGTTCTGGAGCCGCGCCACGACGCGGCCTCGCACGGTGTCGATTGAGCCGCGGTCGGTTCCGCTCGACCTGCCGGCCGCTGCTGCCCAACCCCAGACGGCGCCGCTGCTGGACCATCGCGTCGTCGACCCGGCGGCAACGCCACGCGCCGGTCCGCAGCGCGCGGATTCGCCCTTGCTTGCGCCGGTCCGCGTGGCCCTGTTCGGCTCGGCGGCGGAGCAGCCCAAGCCCGGCGTGGTGGCGTCGACGCACCGCGTGATGTCGGAATTCATTCGGGCCATGGCGCGTCGGGACGCAGGCCAGAGCGAACCCCCTCGCCATCGCATCGCGCTGCGTGGTGCGGCGCTCCACGCCGTTGCGCAACAGGTTCTGGCCGTTGCGCGCCCCGCCGTCGACAGCACGCGCGACATCCGGTACGGCGACTATCTCCGGCGGGTCGAAGCCGCCCTGCGGGCGATGCCCGCAGTCGACGTGACGGTGCGGTCTGCGGCGCCAGACGATCCGGTGTTCGAGATCGACGTGCCTGAAATGCGCCGCGCCGTGGTGGCCGTGCACGGCGCAGGCCGCTCGCGCCATCCGATGCGAAGCCCGTTCGATCCGGTGCGCACCGTGATGGATGGCTTCAATCTCGTGCACCCCTTGGCCGATGGCAGCGGACAACTCCGGTGGGTCGGCTCGGACGGCATCACCACACCAGAGCTCGCGCTGCTGGAAGGCACGCCCCCCCCCCAGGCTCGCCCCACGTGCTGCCGCGCCCGCACATTCAGGAGTTTGCGCGCCTGATTGTCGAGCGGACTAATCTGGTGAGCCGCGACACGGGAATCGCGTTTTCGTTTTCCGGACGCATGGGGACCCGCCAGGAGGAGCTGTTCTACAAGGGTCTGCTGGTGATCGTCGATCCGGACCCGCGGTCATCGTCGCTGCGCCAGGTCATCGCAATGCGCGCTGCTTTGGGCCTGCAGACGGAAGTGCTGGATTCACGGTCTACGGATTTGGAGGTCCTTATGGCGGACCTGGCTGCCAGGGCGATAGCGCGCGGTCGACCGCATTTGAACTGAGGCTGCAGAGGCTGTCTGCCCCATTGGGGTGGGTGATCGTCAGCGCTGCCCGGGACTTGCCCGGCTTCAGGCTGACCGTTCGATCGGGTTGCGTCATGGCTTGCTCCATGCTCGGTCGAGCAATGTGGTGCCGCCTCGGGTACGTCGTCTTGCTCGCTCCCTTAGGCGGGATATCGCCACGCCAGCTTCGAGCCGCCGTGGCGATTCACTAATGTCGATGACGTCACCCATGACCACGCCAACCTGCTTGCAGTACGAACCATTGCCCCCCCCCCCCCGGAGTCGATCCTTCGCAAAAACGCACGCCTTCGATGCACAAGCGGCGGACTTGCGCCGCCTGAACCCTTGATGACGAGAGTTTCTCCCCAGGCTTGCTGTGCACAGTTGGTCTGTCTCCTGCCGTTGCGCTTCGCTGCGTTTGCTGCGATCAACTGACGGCAGGACTTGCACCTCCAAGAGTGCGCCCATGCTGGGCACGCAACGACAAGGGGCGCCGAAGCGCCCCTTTTGTATGCCCGCAAGAGACGTGCCCTCTTGCAGTTCGACGTTCCGCTTTACTGGATCTTGGCCTTCTTGCGCAGGTCCTCTGCAAAGGCCTGCACGCGTTGCTGCTGCAGCGCCTCGCGAATCTGCGGGCCGACCTGCGCCAGCGGCGGCACCTGCGCTTCGCGCACGTCGTCGAGCCGGATCACGTGCCAGCCAAATTGCGACTGCACTGGCACGTCGGTGAACTGGCCTTTTTGCAGCTTGATCATGGCCTCCGAGAACGGCTTCACATACGCATCAGCACCGGCCCAGTCGAGATCGCCACCATTGGCGGCCGAGCCCGTGTCCTTCGACTTCTTGGCCAGTTCCTCGAACTTGGCGCCACGCTTGAGCTGGTCAATGATCTGCTTGGCCTCGTCTTCCTTCTCCACGAGGATGTGGCGCGCGCGGAACTCCTTGTCGCCCGCCTGCTTTTTCTGCTGCTCGTAGGCGGCGGCAACCTCGGCGTCGGTGACCGGACGCTTGTCGAGTTCGTCGCGCATCAGCGCCTGGATCAACGCGTTCTGGCGCTGCACGTCGAGCTGGAACTTGACCTCGGGCTTCTCTGCGATGCCACGCTTGGTGGCTTCCTGCAGGAAGACTTCGCGGCGGATGAGTTCCTGCTTGACCATTTCACGCATCTGCGGGCTGTCCTGCTGGCCTTGTCCCTTGAGCTGCGAAACCCAGGCTTCCTCGCGCGCTTTTGGAATCGGGCGGTTGTTCACCACGGCGAGGTTTTGTGCCAGCACAGCGCTCGATGCGGCCGTCAGAGTGATGAGGGCAAAGGCACGTAGGAAGGTCTTGGTCATGCGGAAGTCGTCCAGAAGTGGCTATCGAGGGGGACTATCGAAGGAAATATCGGGGCGGGGATAAGCCAGAAATTCATTAAAACCGGCCAGATCAGGGTAGGACCGCGGCAAGAAGCCCATTTGCCTCAAGCTGCGCGACAGGCCGCCGCATCCTCAGGCGACAGTAGCGTCATAGCGAGCGCATGAACATCGCGCACCATTAAATCATTCAAAGAATCATACACAAGGCGGTGTCGGGCCACCTTGCCCAGGCCCTCGAACTTGCGGCTGACCACGCGCAGGCGAAAGTGGCTGCCGCCGCTCCTGGCGCCCGCATGGCCGGCGTGCATTGCGCTCTCGTCCTCGAGGGCAAACTCAACCGGGTCGAGGGCAGCGCGCAGCAACGCCTCAATGGTCGCCATCCGTTGCGTTGGGGTCAGCATGGTGGGCTCGGTCATGCTCACGCCTCCTTGATGTGCCGGCTCAGCCACACACCCATGCCCAGCATGAACACCATCGTCAGCCCCAACAGGCCAAAGAGCTTGAAGTTGACCCACACGGTGGTTGGCACGCTATACGCCACGACCAGGTTCACCGCGCCAATGGCTGCGAAAAACGCGCACCAGAGCCACGTCAGGCGCTGCCAAATGGGTTCGTCGAGCTTCAGTTGCGCGCCGAGAACGGACTTGAGCAGGTTGCGGCGCCAGATCAGCCGGCCCGCGGCCAGCGCAGCGGCGAACAGCCAGTACAAAATGGTCGGCTTCCACTTGATGAAGGTTTCGTCATGCAGCCAAATGGTCGCGCCTCCAAAGACGACGATCACGGCGACACTGACCCACAGCATCGGCTCGACCTTGCGGCCTCGCATTAGTTGCACTCCGACCTGCAGGACTGAGACCGCGATGGCAACGGCGGTCGCGAGCATGATCGGCGCCTGATCCGGCGGAACTTTGCTGTCGCTGATGGTGGGGCCGAGC
>JBIIZX010000509.1:0-2756 GCA_044346055.1 Burkholderiaceae bacterium
TCGGCCGGTCGCCATCTTGCCAAGGCCGATGACAACGAGTTCATCCTGCTGCGCGTCCCGGAGTTGCTCAACGCGCGGTGAGGCTGGCAAGTCGGGACGGCGCGCAGTGCGCCGTCCTCGTCAGCCGGATGTGACTGTGGCGGGAATGCGATGGGACTGTGCCGCTTGCGTGGCTTCAGGCCGCCTGCTCGGTGACCCGGAACTTCGACACCGCCGTCTCGAGGTGCAGCGCCCGATCCTTGAGCGACTCGGATGCGGCGGCCGTCTGCTCCACGAGTGCGGAGTTCCGCTGCGTCATGTCGTCGAGCATCTCAACGGCACCGCCCACCTGCTTGACGCCGGCTGTCTGCTGGCCGGCGGCACTGGCGATTTCGCGCAGCATGCCGCTCATGGTGCGTGCGCCTTCGACCAGCTGGCGCATTTCCTCGCCCGCACGGCGCACTACGGTGACGCCGCGCTCGACCCGATCGCCGGTGTCACTGATCAGTCCCTTGATCTCGTGCGCCGAGGCCGCCGAGCGTTGCGCCAGGGAGCGCACTTCGGCGGCGACCACCGCGAAGCCGCGGCCATGCTCGCCGGCGCGCGCTGCTTCGACCGCAGCATTGAGCGCCAGGATGTTGGTCTGGAAGGCGATGCCGTCGATCACGCCGATGATGTCGTTGATCCGGCCCGAGGCTTCGTCAATGGCCGACATCACCTGCACCGCATCCTCGATGACCTGACCGCCGCGCTCGGCCGATTGCGCATTGCTGCCAGCCAGTTCCGCGGCGCGCTGCGTGGTCGCGCTTGCGCTACCGAGCGTGCTGCTGATCTGGTCCAGCGACGCGGTTGTCTGCTGCAACTGTGCGGCCGCCTGCTCGCTCCGGCTCGCAAGGTCCATCGAACCCGCGGCGATCTCGCGGCTGGCATGCACGATCTGGCCCGAGGCGTCGCGCACGTCCGCCACGATGACGCGCAGCGCGGACTGCATGCGGCCGAGCGCGACGATGAGATCGGCCGCTTCGTCCCTGCCCCAGGGTTGCGGGGTCTGGGTGAGATCGCCGCGGGCCATTTCTTCGAGGTGATGCGCCACCTGCCGGAACCCGCCATCGATCACGCGCGAGAAACAGTAGAACAGATAGGCGGCCAGCAGGACGCACAGCGCCACGGCGGCCACGCGCCAGGCGCGGCCAGTCTCCAGCCGTGCAATGCGCACTTCCACCAGCTCCTGCAGAGCCGGCAGCGCCGTGTCGTAGACCTTGAAGTAGGCCGCCACCGCCGCCTTGCCAGCGTTGTAGACCTCGCCCGGCTCGAGTGCATCCTGCATCATTTTCGACGGGTCGCCGGCCAGCTTGTGGAACTTCAGGGCTGCGTCGAATCCGCGAAGGTCCAACTTGGCTTTCAGGGCCGCATTGGCGGCGAAGGCGCGCTTGAAGAACTCGTTCGCATCGTCCACGCCGCTCTGGGTGCGCGCCGCCCACACGGAGAAGCGGCGGAACTGCTCCGGATTTTCCAGGCCACCCTTGGCCACTGCGTAGGTGCCCCAGCCCCACAGCTGGCCAAGGTCCTCGCTCAGCTTGGGCATGGCAAGGAACATGGCATTGATCATGTACAGCGAGTCGATGTCCGGGTCGAGCACGAGGTTGGACTGGTCGCTGATGGTTTGCAGCACCTCGAGTCCGGCTTCCGTCACCGGGCCGAACACCGTGCGGCCCTTCTCGTCGGCGCCATTTCTGGACGCTGCCGAGGCTTGCCAGGCGCTGCGCATCTTGGCGAGCCGCTGGCTCAATGCCAGGGGATCGCCGCTGTTCTTCAAGTGCTCCTCGAACTCGGTGAAGGCCCGGTCAACGCGCTCGCGGCCGCTGCGATAGTCGGCCAGCGCCGGTTCAAAGCCGCCAAGCGAGGCGCGGGTCGCGTTGCGTACTTCAATCACCCCGTGCAGCAGCGGCGTGAAGCGCTTCATTGCCTTGATGCCGTGGATCTCCTTTTCGCTGAACTCGACCTGCTCCTGCACGATCGACAGGTACACAGCGCCGACGATGATCGTCGGCAGCATGAGCAGCGCCGACACCAGCAGGGCCTTCGAGCGAAAGCGCAGCCGGCGGAACAGCCGGATACCTGCCGCCCAGAAGCCGTGGTAGCGGAAGAACTCGGGTACGTTTGTTGACGGGGGCTTCGACTGGCTCAAGGCAACTCCGCGGGGCAGGCTGGTCTGATTGCCGGCACAAAGGAGCGGAGTATCCAAAGCGCCTTTGGCTCGCAAGCGGCCGAAAAGCGGTTGCATCACTGAGTTTTTTTGCTGCGTTCCCACTGGTGGTGCGCGGCGAGCCAAATGTTTCATGTCACAACTGGCTGCGGCACGTTGCTGGTGCAAGCGTTCGCGGCTTTCGTTGCCAGGCCAATTCCCTTGGTCCGTTGCCTGGCGGGAGCGGCGACTCGATCCCAGGGCTGTCATCGCCCGGTAAGAAAGCGTTTTCACCGTGGCGAGTTGCCAGGGAGCCATGATGGACGACAAGCCACTGAACAGCCGTCACGAAGACATCGCACGACGCATCGAGCGCGAGTTGCTCGACGAGCTCGATGAGGAAATCGAGCTCGAGTTCGAGGATCGGCACGTGGACCGCCAGGGCGGGGCGGACGAGGCCCAGCTGTCGGTCGAGCGCAAGACCTATTTTCGCGAGCTGTTTCGCCTGCAAGCCGAGCTGGTGAAGCTGCAGGACTGGGTCGCGTCCACGCGCCACAAGGTGGTGATCTTGTTCGAGGGGCGCGACGCGGCC
>JBIIZX010000510.1:0-2743 GCA_044346055.1 Burkholderiaceae bacterium
AACGCGGCCAATCGCGTGCTTGCAGCCCGGCACGAACTCCTCTGACACCAGTACGTGGTCGATGCGCTCAGGCTCGCCCGCATGCAGGATGGTATAGGCCATCTCGCGGCCGCGGCCCGGTGCCAGTCGCTGCTCCACATCCAGCGCGTTGAACAGCATCTGGTCGCGCTGCGCCCGGTCCTCCGGCTTCCATGAGGTATCAGCCACGATCTGGGTGGTCACGGCATTGGCGTCGTCGTTGAAGTCGCCCGCCAGGATGAGCGGCGCGCGCGAGCCGTGCGTATCAGCGATCACCAGATGCCGCACCGCCGCCGCTTCGGCCGCCCGCATCAACAGCGCGCGCAACTGCCCGCGCGCCTCGCAATGCGGATCGTTGCGATCCTCGCCGGCCGCCAGTTCAGGCCGGCGCGACTTCAGGTGCAGGTTGTACAAGCTCAGCGAGGTTGGGCCGCGCGGCGTGACCAGCGGCACCCGCGCGCGCAGCAGCGGGCGCGAAAAGCGCGTATGCGGCTCGCACTCGGGCACCGGCACGGCGCAGCCGGGCGGCAGATCGACGACCGACTCGACCACAGGCTGCCACGGGTTGCGCCAAAGCAACCCAAGCCGTGGCTTGCGGTTGTCCTCACCGGCAAATGGCACCGTGAACCCCCACGCGCGCCCCTGCCCGACCGTCTGCCGCACCACATCAGACAGCGCCTTTTCGTGAAACACCTCCTGCAGCAGGACGAAGTCGGCTGACAGGCGATCGAGCATTTGCGCCAGCCACTGCGTCTTGGCCAGGTACTCATCGGCGCTGTAGGGCGCCCAGCCTTCATAGATTGGACGGCCGGGCAGCGCGAGATTCAGGCAATTGAGCGTGGCCAGCCGAAAGCCGGTGATGGGCGGGGCTTTGGCAGGTGACTGTGCGGCAAGCATGCACGCACGGTAGCGAGGCCGGGGCCGCGCGGTCAAATGCTGGCGACGCGAGCGCGCCTTAATCCATACAGCGCGTGATCTGCCCGAACACTAGTCCGGGTACGTGGAAGTCGCCACCGAAATTCACTGATGGCATGGCGATCATGTTGGCCCCTGGCCCGCTGCCACGGAGCTGCTCTCACGACCCGCGTTGAAGTCGACGGTCGATGAGCAGCGCGGTGATCCCGCGAAGCGGGCCGGCCGAACGGAGGGACCGCTCCACGCGGGAAGGTTGCTGCTGATGCGCTTGCTCCGACGGTTCACGGCGGGCAGTGAACAGAAAAAGAGGACGCGGCGGCCAAGGAGACCTGCGAGTCGAACTACCCGCCGCGCCTGGGGAAGCTGGCGAATCACCGGCAGGCGCCGACGATCCGCTTGAAGACTTCAAGAGACAGCGCCGTCCTGGCTTACTCCGCCGGACCAAAGAGCAAGGCAGGCGTGACCTGGGCTGTCCACGGCAGCTGCGCCTGCTTCCAGCCGCCGCTGCGGTGCTGCTCGCTGTCCACCTGCCCCTCGAAGCCGCCTTCGACCACATTCAAGTGCGCGAAGCCTGCCGCGTGCAACTCCTCTGCGGCGCGCAGCGCAAGCACGCCATCGCGGCACAGCAGGATGAGTGTCGAGTCAAGGCTGCCGCCGCCCGCCAGCACCGTCGCCTGCACCACCGCAACGAAGCTCGCGTTGCGCGCTTGCGCGGCCTCGGTGCTGCCGTCGTCCCAGTGCAGCGGCAACGACGGCTCCTGATAGGGCACCAGCGCGTCCACCTGGGTGGCAATGCCGTTGATCGACGCCTCGAGCCGGCTGCGCACATCCAGCAGAACCGTGTCGGCCGCTTGCAGCTGCTTCATGTGCGAGGCCGCCAGCGGGGTGACGAAGGCAATGCCATCGGCGCGCGCAACATGGGCGCCGTCGCAACTGGCAAACGAGGCGATGTCGACCGCCTGTCGCGGGCAAGCGCTGTCGGCAACGACATCGGCCTGCGCCGGTGCGTGGCACGCGGCGCTGACGACCAAGGCGGCAAGCATGCCGATCCTTCCAATTGCTCTCATGGTGCTCCCCTGCGGTTGCGATGTCGTGCTGAGACGGCTTGCTGCGATGTCTCGCGATGCTGCTGGGTGTGCCGTCTAGTAAACCGCCGGCTCGCCCATGTAACGCGGCGATTGCGCCGTGTCCTCTGCCATGCGGCTGGCGTCCGCCGGGGGCGCTGCCATCGCCATCACGGGTTCGCTCGACGTACTCTCAGGCCCAAAGGCGTCCGCGACCGAGGCACCGGGCACCTGGTGCGAATTCAGAAGCGACAAGCCAAACAGCGCGGCAACGACGGTGGCGCCGGCACCGGCCCGCATGATCGCCACGGTGCGGCGGGACTCGCTGTCTTGCACGAAGTCATAACGTGATTTCATGTCCTTGCTCCCTTGGCGGTGCCGACGTCATGTCGGCGTGATGTCACTGTGCGCGGGGTCGGCCCACTGATCACCCACGGATGCCGCGTGAAAACCGGACAGCTCGGTGTGGTGCGGGGCTGACGTGAACACGCTTGCTTCAGCGCCACGGCGATCCGGCGAAGCGCAATCACGTCCCGACGAGCACCTCGTTCCCATCGCCTAGACTGCGCTGTTTGGCTGCGCCTTCGCCTTGGCCGCGGCCCTGCCTGCAGGACCTGCCCTCCCCCATGCCAGACGGATCAGATCTCCCCAGCACCACCGGCAAGACCATCCGCATCCGCGGCGCGCGCCAGAACAACCTCAAGCGGCTCGACCTCGACCTGTCCACCGGCGAACTGATCGTCGTC
>JBIIZX010000491.1:0-2883 GCA_044346055.1 Burkholderiaceae bacterium
CGCTGACGTGGCTCTGCCGCACCGGGTGCATGCGGGTCGAGCCGAGCAGCGGATCGTAGACATCGAGTGCCACCAGGCAGCGCTCCAGCGCATTCAGCCGTGCCTGCGCGTGCTGCGTCAGTTGCGTGGCCATGTCCTGAAACTGCAGCGCGGTCACTGCCGAGGTCACCGCGGCACCCAGCTGCGCCCGCTCTCCGGTGCTCGGATCCAGCCGCGGCGCAATCGCACTCAACTGGTTGAAGCTCGCCAGCAGCTTGTCGCCAGCGTCGTTGATCATGGCCTTCAGCCGCTCCAGGTCGGAGGCAATGGCGGCGCATTCCTGTGCAGCGGCATGGCCGGCGTCGTTGCGTGTAGTTTCTCCGCTAGGGATCTGGTCCATGGTCGTGTTATTCCTTGGGCTGTCCGCCCCGCGTCCTGTGCGGCGATCGCCAGCAACCGGGTCAATGCCGAAGTCTCCGGCTTGCCCGCGCCCGCTAAAGGGCCGATAAGGCTTTGCAATCCGCCCGATTTGCTGCCCGTTAGGGGCTGGCCCGTGCCCGTCGGGGCGCCTTTCGGGTGCGGCTGAAATCGGACAGAATCGCCGCTGCCGCCAAACAGAAACGGGCGCCAGACGGCACCATTGGCCCGGATCGCACACAATCGGCCCCATGCGTCGGCCCCACCGGTCGGCGCCGTGCGTCAGGCCCAGTGCGAGCGATGCCGATGCCCGGCCGCGCCGCGCAGCGCACGCGCCAAGAATCGGACACATACATGGCCCAGATCGCGGATCCCCTGTCACTGCTGGTGGTCGAGGACTCGGAACTCGACTTCGAGTTGCTGCTGGCCATACTGCAGCGCGACCGCGACAGCCTGGGCCGCCCGGTGCGCGCCACCCGTGTGGAAGACGAGGCGGGCATGCGCGAGGTGTTTGCCCGCGGCCGCGTTGATGCAGTGATCACCGATCACAACCTGCCGCGCTTTGATTCGTTTGCCGCTTTGAATGTCGCCAAGTCGCTCGACGAGAATTTGCCCGTGATCGTGCTCTCGGGCGAGATGTCGGAAGAACTGGCGGTGGCCGGCCTGCACGCCGGCGCCGATGACTTCATCCTGAAGTCGCGCATGTTTCGCCTGGGGCCGGCGCTCAAGCGCAGCCTGCAGGCAGCCGAGGCGCGGCGCGACCGCCGCGCGCAGGCGCTGGCGCTGGCCGAGAACGAGATGCGGCTGCGCGAGCTCACGCACAACCTGGAGCAGGTGCGCGAGGAAGAGCGGCGCATTTTGGCGCGCGAGGTGCACGATGACATCGGCACCACGCTCACGGCCTTGAAGTTCGAGCTGGCGCGGCTGGCCAAGGATCTCGGTGAGCGGCCGCTGGCGGCACCCCGCATCAATTCAATGAACGACCTGCTGGCGCATGCCGTGGCGGCCAGTCACCGCATCCAGCACAACCTGCGGCCGCCGGTGCTCGATGCGGGGCTGGCGGCGGCGCTGGAGTGGCTGGCCAAGGGGTTTACCGAGCGGACCGGCGTGCCGGTGCAGTTCGAGACCAACCGCGATGACGTGCCGCTGTCGCCCGACCGCGCGGCTGCTGTGTACCGCGTGGCGCAGGAGGGGTTGACCAATATTGCCAAGTACGCACAGGCCAGACGGGTGTCGTTGCAGCTTTTCGTCGGCGCCGAGGAGATCACGCTCGAGATCGCCGACGATGGCGTGGGCTTTGACCTGGGCATGCTCGAGGCCACGCCGGGCTTCGGCCTGCGCGGCCTGATCGAGCGCGCGCGCGGGCTGGCTGGCTGGGCCGAGGTGCTGTCGACGCCGGGCCGCGGCACCACCATCATGTTCTCGGTCCCGCCGCTGGCGGCGGGTGCGGCAGAAGAAGCAATTGCCCGGCAGCAACGCGCCTGGGCGGATGCTGGTTGAGACAGCGCTGAGGGGGCGGGCAGATCATGGGGACCAAGACCATCGTCGTCGACGATCACGCGATCGTCCGGCGCGGCATCGTGCAGATCCTGCATGACCATCCGGATATCAGCGTGGTGGCCGAAGCCGGCGATTACAGCCAGCTGCGCGCAGCTCTGAAGGAGCATCCGGATACGGAGTTCGTTGTGATGGACGTCGGCCTGCCGGGCAAAAATGGCATCGACATCCTGAAGGTGCTGCGCGAGGACTCGCCGCGCTTGCGCGTGCTCATCGTCAGCATGTATCCAGAGGATCAGTATGCGGTGCGGGCCTTCCGTGCGGGCGCCGCCGGGTATCTGAACAAGGCCAGCGCGCCCGAGAAGCTGATCGAGGCGGTGACGCAGGTCATCAACGGCCGCAAGTACGTTACGCCGGAGATCGCGCAGGCGCTGATCGAGAACCTCAACGCACCCGACGACGTGGCGCTGCACGAGAAGCTGTCTGACCGGGAGTTCCAGACGCTGCGCCTGATGGCGAGCGGCAAACGCCTGAGCGATATTGCGGAGGCATTGGCCCTGTCACCCAAGACCGTGAGCGTCTACCGCGCGCGCATCCTCGAGAAAATGGGGATGAGCAATAACGCCGAACTCACACACTACGCGATCAAGCACGGGCTGGTCGAGTAGCCGGCGTCGGGCTTCCCACAACGACGCTTTGCCTTGGGTGCGTGATGCGCCCGGCTCGTCGTTGCAGGGTGCGATCGATGCGAACCCCACCCACCGGACCGGCTTCAAGCTGGTCAAACTCATGATCGTGACCCCGATTCTCGGCATCTTGTCGCCTGTCGCGCTGCCGCGTTTCATCAACCTCGGCCGCGACGCCAGCCTGGCAGCGCCGTCCAGCACCGAAGGTGCATTGCTCAGCGCCGTGGCCCTGGCGCGCACCAAGTGCCTGCTCACGACCGGCTGCAACACCGCAGGCACCGTCAACAACATCCAGATGGAAGGC